>DASVHW010000087.1 GCA_036382395.1 Candidatus Binatia bacterium
ACCACAATGGCGATCGCATCCGGTGGATCGCCGATCATTCCCGACAGGATCGCCGCCGCAATCAGGACGAGGATCATGAAATCGGTGAACTGATCCAGCAGCATCCGCCACGGAGCGCGCCGACGCGTTTCTTCTATGGCATTCCTGCCGTGGAGGGTGAGGCGGCGCTGAGCTTCAGCTGGGTCGAGTCCTGTGTGCAGATGACTCTCCAGCCGACTGGCGGTGTCTTCAGATGAGAGCGTGTGCCAGGCAATATCGCCCATATCCCTCGCCGGGTCAGGTCGACTCACGCGACGATTGTCGCACAGCTGCGTTCGCGAGAATCGTGAAGTAAAATGTCACCCCGCCTTCCACCGCGCCCTCCGCCCAGACTCGGCCGCCGTGACGACGGATGATGCGCTGCACCGTGGCCAGGCCGATGCCGGTGCCCTCGAAGTCCTCAGCGCCGTGCAGGCGCTGGAAGGCGCCGAAGAGCTTGGCAACGTAGGCCATATCGAATCCCGCCCCGTCGTCGCGCACGAAGTAGATCCGCTGCCCGGTGCTCTTTCATGATGCCTAACTCAATGCGTGCCGTAAAGTTGCGTTCAGGGCTTCCCCCTCGCACAGTCAACACACGCAAAAATTGCGCCGCCAAATGGCTTCGGCCAAATCGCCTGAAACATAAGGATTTGGAAGAATCCTCCCCGCGCGGGCGAGTCGGCGAGAAGGTCGTTCCCGTTTCTAGGATGTCTCGCTCTGTACGTGGACGGTTCCAGCAGCCCGCCGCGCTCGTCCTTCCAAGATCAAGAAACCCGGCGCCGTCAGAGCCAGTATCACCGCCGAAACAAGCCACGCCACCGGCGATGATCGCCGTCCGGGCAACCATCTGGGCGCGAGCGAAGAAGCGGTCGGCGGGCCGCGCGTCACCTTCGCCCTGCATGCCATCCACCGCCCAGGCATCCAACGCACCGTTGGCCAGCGTCGAGCCCAGCGCATCGATGAACTCCGCCACCACGAAATCGCGAAACCCGCCGGCATAGGCGTAGAGCGCGAACGCCACCATGCGGATCACGCAGCTCAGCAGGAAGGCCATCTTGCGGCCGGCGAGATCGGCAAAGGCGCCCGTCGGCACCTCAAACACGAAGGACACGATCCAGTACACCGCCGGGACAGCACTCATCTGGAACAGGTCGAGGCCGCGGTCGAGCAGGAACAGCGCGTACACCGGCCCGATGAACGACCACGAAAAATTATAGAGGGCAAAAACCAGATAGTACGTGCGCTCGGTACGGGTCATGGAAAATCCTGCTCGTATCCCGCTTGGCCGGACCAACTCAAGGCCGGCACTTCTGCGGCGGACCTACGACACCTGCATGACGGCCGTTTCCACCAACTCCGCCGCAATGCGATCGCGGACCTCTTGGGTCAGTGCCTCCACTGGCGTGTGGGCGAAGCTCGCGTGCGGGATCTCGTCCAGCACATGTATGCGGATATCGTAACGTCCGTGGAGCACGAAGCCGCGCTTCGGCAAGGCGTGCGCGGTCCCCTGCACTACGATGGGAAGGAGCGGCGCGCCGGTGCGCTGGGCGAGCGTGAAAGCACCGTGCTTGAAGGCGCGCAGACGGCCGTCAGGCGACCGCGTGCCTTCCGGAAACATCATCACCGAATTCCCCTGCGCCAAGGTGCGCGCGCACGCGTCCATCATCCGCGCGATGCTCTCCTTGTCCCCGCGGCGGAGCTTGATGTAGCGGTTCAGCGACATGTTCCAACCGACGCACGGCACGCGGAAGTTCTCGACCTTCGACACCCACTTGAAGTGAACGAACAGGCGGAACAGCACCAGGATGTCGAGCAGGGATTGATGGTTGGCCACCATCACATAAGCCGCACCCGGCCGAATTTTCTCTCGGCCCTCGATGTGCACGCGCCACACCGGGTTCATCCAAGTGTACAGCGACGCCCAGAAGCAGGTGAACCGGTGCAGCACCACCAGCTTGCGATCGACCAATACCGTCGCCGCCCAGATGACGAGCGCAACCGGAAACAGCAGTATCGAGCTGACCACGAGAAAGATCCAGAACACCAGTGAGCCCACACGCCGCAGCATTGCGTCGTGTCCTATCACGGTGATTCGCTCGGGCAAGTGGCACACCTCTTTGGCGTTCGCATCGGCTTTGCATCACGCCGCAAATGCAATAGATGATGCTGATGTCGAGGAAGCGAATGAACGGGCAAGCCGGTAAGCGAATCGAAACGGAAGGTGCTGAGGTCGCTCAACTCAGCACTCAGCACTCAGGACTCAGGACTGACTACCGCAGAGGGCAACAT
>DASVHW010000088.1 GCA_036382395.1 Candidatus Binatia bacterium
ACGATTCTTTCCGCCCTCGCAGAGCCGACCCGGCTCGAAGCCCTCCGGATGGTGTGGGATGGGCAAGAGCATTGTGTTTGCGAATTGATGCAGGCACTCGGCGCTAGCCAGTCCCGAATGTCCCGCCACATGGCGGCTCTCAAAACTGCGGGCCTGCTGGTCGACCGCCGCGATGCTCAATGGGTCCGCTATCGCCGCGCGCCGAATCTTCCTCAAGAGGTCGTTGCGCTTGTCGACGCCGCGCTGGCGATGCCGGCAAATCAGGAAAGGTATGCCGCATGAGCCTCGGCTCCATCACCGAACATGCGCCGGGTGCCAGCCCTTCGACCGCAAAGTGGATTGGAGGGACGATTGCCGCCCTGATTCTGTGGAGCCTCATCTACAGCCAGCTTGTCCCATTTGCGGAATGGGTTGTCGCGTTGACGCCAGTCGACCCGAAGAGCCACCTTGGCGAGGCGATCAGCTTCTTCGCCTACGATACGCCGAAGGTGCTGATGCTGCTCACCCTGGTCGTGTTCGGCATGGGCGTCGTGGGCAGCTTTTTCTCGCCGGAGAAGACCCGGGCGCTCCTCGCCGGAAAGCACGAAGGCGTCGGCAACGTGCTGGCCGCGTCGCTCGGCATCGTTACTCCCTTCTGTTCCTGTTCCGCCGTGCCGCTGTTCATCGGTTTTGTCAGTGCGGGCGTGCCGCTCGGCGTGACTTTTTCGTTCCTAATCTCCGCGCCGATGGTGAACGAGGTGGCGCTGGGACTCCTGTTCGGGCTCGTGGGCTGGAAAGTGGCGCTGACCTATCTCGGCTTCGGCCTCGCCGTCGCCATCGTCTCTGGCTGGGTCATCGGCCGGTTGCACCTCGAGCACTGGTTGGAGGAATGGGTTCGCAACATCCGGTCGAGTGCGGTCGAGCTGCCGCCCGAAGAACTCTCGGCTGTCGATCGCATCAAGGCGGGCATCGACGCCGTGCACGAGATCGTCGGCAAGGTCTGGCCCTGGGTCATCGCCGGCATAGCCACCGGCGCCTTCATCCACGGCTATGTACCTTCGGACCTCCTGGTCTTGATCATGGGGCGGGACGCTTGGTGGTCGGTACCGGCCGCGGTGGTGATCGGAATCCCCATGTATTCCAACGCCGCTGGGATCATCCCCGTGGTTGAGGCACTCATCACCAAAGGTGCTGCGCTCGGCACCGTGCTCGCCTTCATGATGGCGGTGATCGCGTTGTCACTCCCCGAGATGATCATCCTGCGCAAGGTCCTCACGATCCGGCTGATCGCCGTGTTCGTTGGTGTCGTCGGGACCGGCATCCTCGCGGTCGGCTTCCTTTTCAACGCCCTGTTCTAATGACCTACGGAGAAGATCCATGAAAGACATCAAAGTCCTCGGTCCTGGCTGCGGCCGCTGCACCACAACGGCCGAGATGGTGCAGAAGGAAGCCGACAAGCTCGGCATCCCAGTCAAGGTCGAAAAGGTGACTGACTACGCGGCCATCGCCGGTTACGGCATCGCCTCGACGCCGGGGATCGTCATTGACGGCAAGGTGGTGCATGCGGGCGGTCTGCCGAAGTCGGAAGACCTCGCCCGATGGCTGGCGGCTTAAGATGGGACCGATGCTGGAGTATCGCGTTAGCGCCCGTCGAATCGATGCGCATGGAAGTGCCGCCACCACCAAAGACGCGGAGATCGTCCTCGACACGGACATCAACGGCCGGCCGGACGCCTTCAATCCGGCCGAGCTGTTCCTCGCGGCCATTGCCGCTTGCATGATCAAGGGGATAGAGCGGGTGACGCCGATGCTCCACTTTGATCTTCGCGGCGTCGAAATTCACCTTCACGGCGTCCGCCAGGACAGTCCGCCCAAGATGGTCTCTGTCGACTATGAACTCATCGTCGACACGGATGAGGACGATCGGCGTCTCGATCTTCTGCATCAGAATGTTCGCAAGTACGGGACAATCTCCAACACCGTGGCGGCCGCGACGAAGCTCGAAGGCGTGATCAAAAGGAAGACTTGAGTCGTCTTTGTACGCACCCCGAGAGCCACCTCGTCGACCGTATCGGGTGGTTGCCGCGGCTGCCGCAACGCAAAACATATATACGTTGAACAAGGATGAGGAGAGAAAGCGTCATGCCCCCCGCCGCCGTACGCCGATTGCGGACAGGCTCATTCACGCTGTCTCGCATTCTATTCCGCACCAATGTGATTAGCGGAAACACACCAGAAATTCCATTGGGGCTACTTTCGGAACTTGTCGTTGGTCCATGTCGGGTGCTCGGGATGAGCATTCGACGGAAGATTACACCGAAGGAGCTCTCCTGGCTTCCTGATAGTTGGCATGCCGATCTCGCGCAGCCAGCAACTTATTGGAGCAGTCAATTTGATGAGGCGTGGGCTTCGGCACTTCCGGGACTAGCTCTAAAATTCTTGGCAGAAAGGCATTTGAGTTCTTTATTCGTAGTGCCTCCACAAGAACGTTCTCTCCCGCCTTTTAAAGCGGATGAATCAGAATTGAGAGATACCGCCGTCCTGGCCGTAATGGGACTGTTGGCTCGGGAGGAAGATAATTTTCTGCCAAAGCCAACTTACCTAGAGGTGGAATCAGAAATTGCGGCTACTAGCTTTTTTAGCTCTATTCCGGCTTGTTCGTGACCAGACGCCTGAGCGCCTCTTCCGTCAATGAGACTTTTAAAATTACAGATACCGCAGAATGCGAGTCTGACCATGTCTACCTTCGAACGCTACCTCACCGTTTGGGTTGCTCTTTGCATCATTGTTGGGATCGCACTTGGGCACTTCTTTCCCGCGGTATTCCACATCATCGGTTCGGCCGAAATCGCCAAGGTCAACATGCCGGTGGCCATCCTGATCTGGTTGATGATCATCCCCATGCTCGTGAAGATCGATTTTGCGGCGCTGTCGCGGGTCAAGGAACATTGGCGAGGCATCGCGGTCACGCTCTTCATCAACTGGGCCGTAAAACCGTTCTCGATGGCGTTCCTGGGCTGGCTCTTCATCGGCTGGCTGTTCAAGCCCTATCTGCCGGCGGACCAGATCAACAGCTACATCGCCGGCCTCATCCTGCTTGCGGCCGCGCCTTGCACCGCGATGGTGTTCGTCTGGAGCAACCTCTCGGATGGCGAGCCGCATTTCACGTTGAGTCAGGTCGCGCTCAACGACCTGATCATGGTGTTCGCCTTTGCGCCGATCGTGGGACTTCTGCTCGGCCTGTCGGCGATCACCGTGCCGTGGGAGACGTTGCTCCTGTCGGTCGTTCTCTACATCGTGGTGCCGGTGATCATTGCGCAGATCGTTCGACGGAGCGTGATCGCGAGCGGGGGGAGCGATGCGCTCGCGCGGCTGTTGTCCACCCTGCAGCCGGTTTCGCTGGTGGCGTTGCTCGCGACACTGGTTCTTCTGTTCGGCTTCCAGGGCGAGCAGATCCTGGGCCAACCCCTGATCATCGCCATCCTGGCGGTGCCGTCCTGATCCAGGTCTATTTCAATTCGGGGGCTCGCTTATCTGCTCAATCGCGCCGCCGGCGAGGCGCATTGCGTGGCCGCGCCATCAGCCCTCATCGGCGCCAGCAACTTCTTCGAATTGGCCGTTGCCGCCGCGATCAGCCTTTTCGGCTTCAACTCGGGCGCAGCACTGGCGACCGTGGTCGGTGTCCTGATTGAGGTTCCGGTCATGCTGTCGGTGGTGAAGATCGTGAACAGCACTCGTGGCTGGTACGAGGCGGGCGCGACGGTGCGCCAGCGTATCGCGAGCGAGAAGGCAGGGGATTGAGCAGTGGATATCGTGATCTACCACAACCCCGAGTGCGGGACGTCTCGCAATGTTCTGGCGACTATTAAAGCTGCAGGCTTCACGCCGACGGTGATCGAATATTTAAAGGCCGGATGGAGCAAACCCCAGCTTCAAGGCCTCTTCGCAGCAGCCGGGCTTACGCCGCGTACGGCGCTTCGCGGGACGAAGTCGCCTGCCGCGGAACTGGGTCTCCTCGACGAGGGCGTGTCCAACGAGGCCATCCTCGACGCCATGATCGAGTATCCGATACTTGTGAACCGCCCGATCGTCTGCACGCCCAAGGGCGTCCGGCTATGTCGTCCGAGCGAAACGGTTCTCGACCTACTCGATCGTTTCCCGCCGGGGCCGTTCCATAAAGAAAATGGAGAATTGCTCATCGATCATGATGGGCGCCGCGTTGGCTGAACTGAACTTCGCGTTCGAGGAGGCGAATCCGCGAAACGCTAATCTTCAACGGTCAATATGGTATCGGCGCATTTTCTCCCACAAGTTCTTGCGAGAGATTCCAAGAAACTGAGCCGTCTTGGAAATTGCCCAGTCGTTACGCACGAGAGCTTCCAG
>DASVHW010000089.1 GCA_036382395.1 Candidatus Binatia bacterium
AATCGGTGGCCGGCGACGGTCCAATGCCCGTCGTGGTGGTAATGTAGCGGCTCCTTGCTGTCCGCCGCGGCGGCGCTGAAAGCCGGCGCCAGCGTCTTACAGGGGACGTCGTGCTCGGCACACCACGCTTCAACGCGGTGCTGCGGGGCGTCCAAGTCCCACGTCCGCTGCTGCATGCGCGGGTGGCTCGCGAGCACCTCCTGCCACCACTGCGGATAGATCTGATCGCGCGTGCTCAAGACCGCAATGGCCAGACGTCCACCCGCCGCACTGACAGCGCCCTGCAACCGCGCCAGCAGGGCTCCGGTATGACTCCACGCCTCCTCCCAGGCCGGATCGAGTGCCGGAGCGTAGACACCATAATCGGCTGGCACACCATCGTGCTGCGGCACCGTCTTTACCGCTTCCGCCTTCAACAACCCGTGCCGAATCAAACTCTGCGCCAGCTCGGGATGGCGGATCAGGAGGATCTGCCGGAAATAGTGATACATGTCGGAGCGCGCCACCAACCCGCGCCAGCCGCCAGGCTGCGGCCGCACCCCTTCTCCCACAACTTTTTCGAGTGTTCCGTCCGGCCCGTACACCGGCTTGAGCGCGTCCTCCAACGTCGGGCTGTTATTCTTCACGTCGTTGCCAGGATAGAAGGCCAGCAGCACCAGATCCGGCTGGTAGCGCTTGCCCTCTCGTTCGAAGTAGAGCAGCTCACTGGAAGTACCGTATCCGCTAACACCCGCGCTCACAACCTCTATTTTCCCCTGCCCCAGGTCCCCATTGAGCCGTTCCTCCAGCAACCGCGCCAAGGTCGACTCGAGGGGCACGTGCATGGCCTCGACAAACGAGTCACCCAGCACCAAGATGCGAAACACGCCCGCAGGTTTGGCGTACTGGTGTTCGACGTCGCGCAGGCCCTCGTGGTTGATCTGGACCGGGACCAGGAACTCGCGATCTTCCTGCGTCCACCAGCCCCGATGCCCCGGGATCAGGCGCACACCGAGCACGGGATCAGGCTCCCAAAAGCGATCCGGCACCAGGTGCAGCCAGCGGATGCCGACTTCGAGCAAGACCAGGGCGACTAGGATACCCATGCCGGCAAGCACGACGCCCGCCAGCAATTCGCGACCGCGCTTCACGTTGCTTCAGGAATCCTTCCGGATGACGCAGTTTCCCATCACCAAGGCATCCATGCCGCTGCGCATGAACGTACTGAAGGCGTTGGCCGGTGTATTCACGATCGGTTCGCCCTTCAGATTGAAGGAGGTATTCAAGACCACGGGGACGCCGGTCGCATCACCAAACCGCTTGATCAGCCGGTAGTACAATGGACTTTCACTCTGGTGTACGGTCTGCAGGCGTGCCGTATTGTCCACGTGCGTAATCGCGGGCAGCACCTCGCCCTGTCCCTCTTTCACGTCGACAACGTAGAGCATGAATCGGGCCGGGTAATGCTTGGGCGCATCGGGAAGATCGAAGTATCGTTCCGCACACTCGGCTAGCACCGAGGGCGCGAAAGGACGAAAGGGCTCGCGGAACTTGATCTTCACGTTGACAATTTCTTTCATATCGTTGCGGCGCGGATCGGCGATAATGCTGCGCGATCCCAGGGCACGCGGACCCCACTCGAATCGGCCTTGCGACCACCCGACGACGTGCCCGGCTTGCAACTCCTCGACCACGGCATCGAGCAGATCCTCTTCGCGGGAATACGTCTGGTGGCGCGCGCCGCAGCCGCGCACGAAATCGTTGACCTGGCCTTGCCCGTACTCCTGTCCCCAGTACGCATGCCGCATGACGAACTGGCGTGGCTTGCCGAGCGCACAATGGTACACGTAGAGGGCGGCCCCCAGGGCCCCGCCACCGTCACCCGCCGCGGGCTGCACAAACACTTCCCGGATCGGGGTCTCGCGAATGATGCGGCCGTTGGCGACGCTGTTCAGTGCGACGCCACCGGCCATACAGATCCGGTCCAGCCCCGTTTCGCGGTGCAGGCTGCGCACCATGCTCAGCACGATTTCCTCCGTCACCTGCTGAATGCTGGCCGCGACGTCGGCGTAGTACTGGTTCTTCGCTGCCAGCTCGGCGTAGTTTGACGGCTTGGGCTCGAAGTAGGACGGGTAGCCCGAACTCTCGGTAAAAAAGTGCCAGGACGGGTCACGCGGCTCACCAAAGAGATCGGTGAACTTGCGGTTGTAGGTGCGCGTCGACGAGTGGTGGAAGCAGAAGTAATCCATGTCGAGCCAGAAGCTGCCGTCCGACTCCAGGTGGATGAGCTTGTAGACCTTGTCGACGTAGCGGGGCTTGCCGTACGGCGCCATCCCCATCACCTTGAATTCGCCCTCATTGACCTCGAAACCGAGGAAGGCGGTGAAGGCGCTGTAGAGCAGGCCCACCGAGTGCGGGAAGCGGATCTCACGCAGCAACTGGATCCCGGTACCCTTACCGCGCCCCATGGTCGCAGTCGCCCATTCACCGACGCCGTCGATGGTGAGGATGGCGGCCTCATCGAACGGCGAACACAGAAACGCGCTGGCCGCATGCGACAGGTGATGTTCGGTGAACAGGATGCGGCTGGCGGGGATGCCCAACTCCTGCCGGATGAAATTCTTCACCCAGAGCTTGTCCAGCAACCACGTCGTCATGGCGTCGCCGAAGACCTTCCACGACTTCGGCACCACCTGCACGGCGGTGGTGAGGATGCGCTCGAACTTGATGAACGGCTTCTCATAGAACACGACGTAATCGAGGTCCTGGGCCGTGATTCCCGCGGTGTCCAGGCAATACCGCGTCGCCAGGCGCGGGAAATCGGAGTCGTGCTTCTTGCGGCTGAAGCGCTCTTCCTCGGCCGCCGCAACCAGCTCTCCATCGACAATCAGTGCGGCCGCGGCGTCGTGATAGAAACAGGAAATACCCAGTATACGCATGCGTTAGTGTCCGTTCGTAAGCTCTTCGTAGATCGCCGACATGGCGGCGACTTGGCGTTCTAGACTGAAATGCTCCCGCGCCCACTGTTGCGCCCGCCGGCCCACCTGCTGCCGCAGGTCGGCATCCTGCAGCAGCGGGATCAGCCGCTCGGCCAGTGCATCCGGATCGCCCGGTGTCGTGAGAAAGCCGGTGTCGCCGTCTTCGATCAACTCCGGCACGCCGCCCGCAGCACTGGCCACCACTGGTTTCCCCAGCAGCATACCCTCAAGAATGACACGGCCGAACGGCTCGGGGCGTACGGAGGTATGCACGACCACGTCGAGCGCGTTCATGACATCGGCGATGTCACTGCGGAATCCCGTTATCGCCACGGCGTGGTCGAGGCCCAACTCACGGATGCGGGCGCAGAGCTGTTCGCTGTATGCCGCGCCGGCACGATGCACGCCGCCGATGATCAGCGCGCGCGCCTGTGGCACCGCGCGCATGACCCGCGCCATCGCCTCCACCAAAATCGCCTGCCCCTTCCATTCCTGGATGTTGCCGACGACGCCGACGCACGGCACCCCATTCCGGATTCCCAACTGTGCGCGCACGGCTTGGCGTTCGTGCTGCGCCACGAAACCCGCTTCATCGAGACCATCGTAAACGACGCGCATGGTCCGTGCCCGTACACCGTTGCGCAGACAGTGCGCCTCGACCGCCTTCGTCATACTCACCAGCGCATCGATCCGTCGTGCCGCCCGGCGTTCCCGGCCGGAGTATTTCTCGAACCCCTTGACGTGGCACAGCACCGGCGTGCGGGTCAGACGGCACGCCAACAGGCCATCGAAGTTGGCGCGGACGCCGTTGCCCAAGTGCACCACGTCGGCTGCCGCATTCCTCATGACGCGCGCCAGGCGAAGCGCGGCCGGGACCTCTTCGACCGCCAGACGCAGACTCTGCCGACCGAGACGGAGCAGGCCACGGACGGCACTGGACTGCTTCGCACGGTGGTACCCCTCATAATTCAACAACGCATGTTCCTTTCGCAGCCGCTGCCGGCGCACGTGATATACGGGAACCTCGAGCGCCTTCAGTTCCGTCTCCATCGCCTTCGGCTCGTACAGAACCATGCTCGGCGCGAAGCGCGTGCGGTCGAGCCCGCGGATCAGATGGTACAAGCCGGTGAGCGACCCCCCAACGACCCCGCC
>DASVHW010000090.1 GCA_036382395.1 Candidatus Binatia bacterium
ACCCATCCGAGCACGAGCCACGGCCAAGCCAGTTGCTCGTACAGCAGAAACGCGAAGGCGCTCGCTAGAACGGCGGCGCACTCAACCAGACGCGGGCGGGACACCGGCAAGGTCAGGGCGTCGTATCCTGCTCGCCCTGTAGCGGAATGTCCGGCTTCAGGACCGGCTGGGGAGGCTCCAGCATCCGCACGGGCAGGCCTGGGGGCCCCATCTCGGACGGGACGACACGGTCCTTGGGCTCCACTCGCAGCTTCGTCGGTCGACTGTCACTTGCCATCGGCATTTGTGACCGTGGCTTATCATATGAGGAAGGCTTCAAGCCAGGCAAGCGGCGGCCGCTGATACCTCCAGACTGCCGAAGACGGAGTGTTCGGCACAAAGCGACCGGCCCGGCCACATCGGCCCGCCTCACAATTCATGCGCAATTTTTGACTCGTTTCTGATGCAGTGGTATCCTGGCTCCTGATGAAAAAAACCAAGGTCTCCACCATGAACTTTTCCCTTCCGCCCGCGTTGCGGAAGCAGCTCGACCAGAAAGTGCAGCGCCTCGGCGCCTACAGCTCCACGAGTGAATACCTCCGTGAGCTTGTCCGGCGCGACCTGCAACGCGACGCCATCGCGCAAGTTGACGCACTCCTCAGTGAAGGCGAAACCTCCGGCTCCCCGGAACCGATTGACGAACACTGGTGGAAAAAGCGTCACGCCGATCTCGCCAAACACCGGCGCGCACAGGTTAAGAAATCGAAGCGTGCGTGAGCCTCTCCCTGGACATCCGTCCACAGGCACGCCGCGACGTCAACAAGATCGCCGCCGACCTCGACGACTACGACCCGGCCGCCAGTGCCCGCTTCTTGGCTGACGTCCGCGCCGCCTTCGACCGCCTGACCACCTTCCCCGGCCTCGGTCAGCTCTGGCGAGCCAACGACCCGGCGCACGCCGATAAGCGGCGCCTCGTGCTCCGCACCTTTCCGGTGTCCATCTTTTACCGAGCAAGCGCAACCACCATCACGATCGTCCGCGTTCTCCACCAAGCGCGGGACATCCCCCCGCTCCTCGGAGATCTCTAGTCGCACCGTGGTCGGTTGGACCAACAGCACCCTCATACGTTTGCCATGCAGCCCCATAAGCGGTCCGCCGGGCACTCACGTGACACAAGGAGTTACGGATTGCCACTCAGCGTGCGGAATCCGCAAACCGGCAGCTGGCGACGACCGTGTCACGGCTAATTACTCATCTCCAGACCCCGGATGCCGGCTCGGCGTGCAAGGCGGCATTTCTCGCGACCGGCCTGCTCGCCGAGAGCGAGGCATACGTATTGTGGGGGTACGGCCACACTGGCAGGGCGTTGCACCGGGCGCTGCTGGCGCACGGCAAGCGGCCCGCCTTCATCGTCGAGGTCCACCGCGGGCGCCTGGGCAACCGCATACATGGGGCGCCGGTCATCGCGCCGGAGGAGTTGGTGCGTCTGCGAGGCTATCCAGTTGTCGCCTCGGTGGCGGGAGAAAAGCCGCGCCGACAGATTCGCGCAGCGATGGAAGCGATGGGTTTCGAGGAAACCCGGCACTTCGTCTGCGCCGCGTGAGCTGGTGAGGAAATCACGCTCGGGCCACGCCTGATCTACGCAATTGCGGCGTGGGGGCTTATTAGCCGTTCAAAAGCACGAGCGAACAACTCGTGGCTAGACTGCGTCTCCGCGGTTGCCGCCGCAAGGATGGCCCAGCTGACTTCGTTATCGGCGTAGGCACTCACATCGAACCCGCGCCACTCGAATCCCGCGCGCAGTTCACGAATAGCCACGGCGCTGGTTCTGCGGAGCTGCGCCAGACTGCTCTGTACGTCTATTGACAAGCGGCACCTCTCTGGTGGAACCGATCGTCAGGTCCACGGAAGCGAGAGGAGAGCAAGCCTCGCGCCAAGCCGTCTTCCAGGATTTCGGTGAATCAGTTCCGAAAACGGTTCTCAGCAACGGCAAGCAGACGATGCTCCACTTTCCCGGTTTGGAGTCGGCGGGCGAGGCAGACCGCTAGCGGCGCGACTTCACGACCGGCACCACCTCCTCGGCAAAAGCTTGGATCTCGTCGACGAAGTAGGGGCTGAAGGTCATGAAGATGAAGTGCGTGATGCCGGCCTTGAGGTAGCGCTCGACGGTGTCCAGGCACTCCTGTTTGTCACCGATCATGATCTGGCGGCGCGCCTCCTCGGGGGATTTCTGGTTCATGCTGGCAATCAAATTGCACATGAACTCCTGGCGCGGCGGCGCCGCCTTGTAGCACAGCGGCAGCATCACCGTCTTTTCGATGGCCTCGGTATCCCGGCCGACGGCATCACCGTGGCGCCGGATGATGTCAATGAGTTCGCGCATGGTCTCGGCGTTGCCGCCGGCGTTCCACATGTCCGCATGCTTGGCGACGATCTTGAGCAGCACCTTTCTGCCGGTGCCGCCGATCATGATGGGCGGATGCGGCTGCTGGACCGGTTTGGGAAGGCACATGGCGTCGGTCACGGTGTAATGCTTGCCGTGCACCGTCGTCTTCGGCTGCGTGAACATGCCGCGGATGATTTGGCACGCCTCGTCCAATGCGGCCAGGCGGCCGGGCAGGGTTTTGTAATCGATGCCGAAGTTGCGGTGTTCGAGCTCGAACCAGCCGGCGCCGATACCGAGGTTGAGCCGCCCGCCGCTGATGTGATCCAAGCTGGCCGCCATCTTGGCGGTGATGCACGGGTGCCGATAGGTGTTCCCGTTCACCAGGTGACCGATACGCGCCCGGGTAGTGGCTTGCGCCAACGCGCTGAGCGTCGTCCACCCTTCGAAGCACGGGCCTTCCGGATTGACGAAGATGGGATAGAAGTGATCGAAGTTCCACAGCGAGTCGTAGCCCCAGGCGTCGGCTTTGCGCCACAGATCCACCATCTCTGCCCATTCCACGTTTTGCTGGCCCGTTTGTATCCCAAACCGGATTGGATGCTTCTCCACGGCGGTGTCCTTTCATCGGTACGGGCCCCGATGCGCCATGCTCAAATACAGCGAACCGGCCCCGCCCTCACTGAGATGTGAGATGCAGCCTATACCGGTTGCAGGCTAGGACCAACGGGGTCAGCGCCTGGACGAACGCCGGGTCGAGAGAACGAAGTTTCCCAGCCGAACCTGATCTCCGTCACCTTTAGTATTGATCAGTATCCTACGCCGCGTCCCTACCGAACGGTAGGAAGGGCGAGCGGCAAGACACGGCGTGCACTCCCAGGAGGAGGAAGTATGGGCAAACAGCTGGCAATGGTTTTCGACCTCAATAAATGTATCGGCTGCCAGACATGCTCGGTTGCCTGCAAGGTCCTGTGGACCAACCAGGACGGCAAACGAGACATGTGGTGGTGTTCGGTCAACACCCAACCCGGGCGTGGGACCCCGCGTGATTACGAGACCATGGGCGGCGGCTATGACGCCAACGGCAAGCTGGTCCTGGGCCAGGTACCCTTGCCCGAGGAGTTCGGCGGGGCCTCTCAGTTCAACTGGGAGTCGGTGCATCAGTCTGGCAACGGAAATCATGTGCATTTACAGCCCAAGAATGGTGAGCCCACATGGGCGATGAACTGGGATGAGGACCAAGGGGCCGGGCAGTACCCGAACGCGTACTTCTTCTATATGCCGCGCCTCTGTAATTTCTGTTCCAAGCCGAGTTGTGTCGAGGCCTGCCCGAACGGCGCGATGTACAAGCGCGACGACTTCGGGGTCATCCTCCGCGACGAGAACCTCTGCAAGGGCGCGCAGCAGTGTGCCCAGGCCTGTCCCTACAAGAAGATCTATTTCGACGCCGTCCGCAAAACCAGCCAGAACTGCATCGGCTGCTTCCCGCGTCTGGAACACGGCGTCGCGCCCGCCTGCGTGCGGCAGTGCCCGGGGCGCGCCATGTTTGTTGGCTTCCGCGAGGATACGAGCACCATCCGCACGCTGGTGGACCGCTACAAAGTCGCGTTGCCGCTGCATCCGGAATGGAACACCGAGCCCAACGTCTTCTACGTACCGCCCCTGTCGGCGTTCGTGGTGCGTCCGGACGGCACCATAGACGAATCGCAGCGACGCATCCCGCTCTCGTACCTCGAGTCGCTGTTCGGTTCCGACGTCGGGCCGGCCCTGCGGACGCTGGAGGAACATCTCGCCAAGCGGCGTCGCGGTGAAGCGTCGGAGCTGATGGACACGTTGATCGCTTACAAATGGACCGAAGTCCTCGGCCCGTTCG
Organism: Candidatus Binatia bacterium; assembly: GCA_036382395.1. Classification (NCBI taxonomy): domain Bacteria; phylum Candidatus Binatota; class Binatia (SeqCode); species Binatia bacterium. The sequence continues at coordinate 4,236 of DASVHW010000090.1, forward strand.
AGCGCGATCCGGCCACCATCACCTGGTAAGAAATCAAAGGAGCATGGCCATGACTGCGAAGCCAACGACGACAGAACAGCGCGCCTCCGAGGACACCTACCGTAACCTCTGGAAGTGGGACAAAGTTACCTGGGGTTGTCACGCCGTCGATTGCTATCCGGGTGGTTGCCCGTGGCGGGTGTACTCCAAAGACGGCAAGATCGTCCGCGAGGAGCAAGCCGGGATCTTTCCGACCATCGAGCCGGGCGTGCCCGACATGAATCCCATGGGCTGCCAGAAGGGCGCGGCCTGGAGCCAGCAGCATTACAACGAGGAACGGGTCCTGTACCCGATGAAGCGCGCCGGCAAACGCGGCGAGGGGAAGTGGCAGCGGGTGTCCTGGGAGACGGCGTTGAACGACATCGCCGATGCCATCCTCGACGCCGTCAAGGATCAGGGACCGAACTCGCTCTACCACATCGGCACGCCGGGCGAAGGCGGCACGCAGCAAATCCTCTGGAACAATTTCTCCGCCCAACTGGGTTTCCAGGTCACCGACCTGCAGGCCGAGATCAACGACTTCAGCCCTGGCATCTACACCACCTTCGGCAAGTTCGATCCGGCTCCCGGCGCCGACGACTTCTTCCACAGCGAATTGGTGCTGATCTGGCACGCGAACCCGGTGTACACCAACATCACCTGGTACCACTTCATGCAGGAAGCCCGGTACAACGGTGGCGAGGTCGTCACCATCGCGCCGGACTTCAGCCCGTCGGCCGTGCATGCCGACTACCATGTTCCCATCAACATCGGCACGGACGCCGCCTTCGCCAATGCCATGTCACAGGTGGTGATTGCCGAAGGATTGATGGACGCGGACTTCGTCAAGAAGCAGACCGACCTGCCGCTGCTGGTACGCACGGACACCCGTCGTTTCCTGCGGGCTGCGGACATCGCCGGCGGCAGCGACGAGCAGTTCTACTGGCTGGACGCCAAGACGAACAAGGTGTTTGAGGCCCCCAGGGGCACGCTGAACCCCGGGACTGTGGACCCTGCCCTTGACGGGTCCGCCCGCGTCAAGCTGGCGAGTGGCGTCGAAGTCGAGGTCCGCCCGGTCTTCTCCCTGCTGCGCGATATGCTCAACGCGCGGTACACTCCGGAGAAGGCCCAGGCCATCTGCGGCGTGCATCCCGACACCATTCGCCTCATGGCCCGGAAGATTGCGAAGCGGAAAACCCGGATCATGATGGGCTGGAATTCCGGCAAGTACTATCACGGCGACCTGATGGAGCGGGCGATGATGCTCATCCTCGGACTCACCGGCAACTGGGGGAAACACGGCACCGGGGCGCGCAGCTGGGCCGTCGGCCTGAACGACGGCATGTTCACCGTCCTGCTCAAATCGCAAGCCGGCCCCGAGATGACGCTGGCGACGCGGGCGATGCATGACGCGATGATCCAGATGATTATGGAAGCCGATCCGACGCTCACCGATGAGATGGCGAACTACCAGGTCGAGCGGACGATGACGGAGATGATCGGCTTCGCCACGCCCCCCGCCTTCTTCTGGTACTACCACTGCGGCTACCGCGAGATCTGGAACCGCCCCGGGTACAACGACCCGGCGATGAAACGCTCGTTCGACGCCTACTTCCAGGAGGCTCTGGACAAGGGCTGGTGGGAATCGGCCAATCGGCACGCCAAAACGGCGGAGCCGCGCTTCCTGATCGAGGTGGGCGGCAATCTGTTGCGCCGGCAGCGCGGCGGCGCCCGTATGCTCCTGAAAAACCTCTGGCCGAAACTCAAAATGATCGTCTCGGTCGACTGGCGCATCAACACCACCGGCCTGCACTCCGACTACATCCTGCCCGCGGCGCAGCACTACGAGAAGATCAACCAGCCGTACTCCAGCCCCATGCACATGCATGTCCTCCTGATCGACAAGGCCGCGGAGCCACCGGGTGAGGCGCGCAGCGAGTGGCAGATGATCCAGGGCCTCGCCAAGGCGCTGCAAGAGCGCGCCAAAGCGCGTCACGCGCAGCCGTGGCTGCGCAAGAATGGGGAGCCGGTACCGCTGGAGGATCTGTGGAGTTGGATCACCAAGGGCGGCGACCTGAAGGAGGATGCCAAGCTCATCGACGAGGTCATCCGCGACAGCGCCATCATCGGCACGATCCCGGCCGACTCGACCTTGGACACTATGCGGGAAAAGGGCGCGGTGCGCGCCATCGGGTGGGGCAACTCGGCGATGATGGTGTGCCAGCAGTCGCCCATCGAGCCCAACAAAACGCACACGCCGTTCCGTAACCACGTCGAACAGCTCAAGCCCTACCCCACCCTGAACCGCCGCGCCTCCTTCTACATCGACCATGAGTGGTACCTGGAGGCGGACGAGGAAATGCCGGTGCACAAGGACAACCCGCACCACGGCGGCGAGTTTCCCCTGCGGCTGACGAGCGGCCATCCGCGCTGGAGCATCCATTCGATGAACCAAACCAGCAGCATCATGCTGGGAACACAGCGCGGCTACCCGGTCATGTACATGAACCCCGACGACATGAAGGCACGCGGCCTCAGCGATGACGACGAGGCCCGACTGTTCAACGACCTCTCCGACATGCGCATCCGCGTGCGCTACTCTCCGGGCACCATGCCGGGCCAGGTGGTGATCTACAACGGCTATGAGCCCTTCCAGTTCAAGGATTGGAGGGGACCTGAAAACGTCGAACCGGGCATGGTCAAGTGGCTCCACTTTGCCGGCGGCTACGGCCACCTGAACTACCGCGGCCTCCACTGGCAGCCGATCCCCATCGACCGCGCCGTGCACGTGGATGTTGCCAAAGCCTGAGTCTCGTGTCACACAGCCCAGGCTCTCTCCCGGTTTCCGGAGAGGGCCTGGGCACAGGCAGCGCAACGGACCGGTGCGACGAGGAGGGGCAGGACGTCATTCGGTATGAGCCGCCAGAACGCGACCGCAGCAGGCGGGTGGCAGTCGTCTTTGCCGCTGGTCATCGCCGGCTTTGTGATTTCGTTCGTCGTCGTGGGCGGAGGGATCGAGACTGTCGGCGTGTTCCTGAACGCCATCTCGGCCGCCAACCACTGGTCGCGTTCAAGTCTGTCGCTCGGGGTCAGTGTCGGTGCGGTGATGGCGGCGCTCAGCACCCCCGCCGTCGGAGTGCTGGTCGATCGTCATGGCGTGCGCCTGCCGATGACGGCCGGGGTGGCGCTGCTGTTCGTGGGCTTTGTCATCCTGATGCTCATGCAGCAACCGTGGCATTTCGTCGCCGCCAATGTTTTCCTCGGTCCAGGCTTCGCCGCTTGCGCCTTGTTGCCGCTGACGATTGCCGTGACCCTTTTGATTCCCGACCGGACGACACTGGCGCTGGGGATCGTCGCCGCCGGGACCAGCGCGGGCGCGCTCGTCCTTGCGCCCCTCCTGCAGGCAGTGATCGAAGCCACCGGCTGGCGCAACACTTACATTCTCATGGGATCGGCGGTGGTGTTGACGCCGCTGCCCTTCATCGCCTTCGCCTTGCCGCGCGGGCAGCTACGGTCAGCTGCGGCGCGGGAGCCGCAACAGCGACCGCAGGGAAGTCCATTGCGTGACCTCCGCCAGCCCGGGGTCGGCGCACTCGCCGGCGTTATGATGCTGCCGGGCCTGACCGCCTTTTCCGTCTCGGTGCATCTCGTTCCGTATCTGACCGGGCTCGGGCGCACGGGAACTGCCGCTGCCGCCGCACTCGGCGCGATGGTTGGGATTTCCGCCGTTGGGAAGATCGGCGGCGGGCTCTTGGGGGATCGCCTTGGCGCCTTGCGCACCTTGCGTCTCGCGCTCGCGCTCGACGCGATCGCTTTGGTGCTGCTGCACTACGCCAGCGCCTCGGTGGCACTCGGCGGCTTCATCACGCTTTACGGACTGGCGCTCGGCGCACAGATTGCGGTGATTCCGGCGATCGCTATCGGCGTCTTGGGCGCTGAGCGGTTTGGGACGCTCTTCGGTCTTCTCCAACTTGGGACGATGCTGGCGTCCGCCGTCGGGCCGGTTGCCTCGGGTCTGATCTTCGATGCCACCGGGCACTATGCTGGCGCGATCTTGCTGTGGCTCGTCGCACTGATCGCCGCCACCGCGACGGCATTCTGGATTCCACCCGCAAAGACCACGGTGGTGAGCACTCCAGTGAGGCAAGCAGTCGCATGAGTGGACTCACACGTCGTCAGCTTCTGGTTGGTGGAGCCGCCGGCACCCTGGCGCTGTCGCTGAGTGGGCTCGTCGGCGAGACTACCGGCGTTCGAATTCGCACTGAGGCCGAGGCAGCCGTACCCTCCGCGGAACTCTCTTACAGCGGCTGGGAGGACGTGTACCGCGCCGCCTGGCGCTGGGACCGTGTGGTGCGTGGGACGCACTTGCGCGCCAACTGCTTCAGTGCCTGCGCCTTCGATCTGTACGTGAAGGATGGCGTGGTGTGGCGGGAAGAGCAGGCGGATGTTTACGCCCGGCAAGCGGCGGGGCTTCCCGACTACGCGCCCCGTGGCTGCCAAAAGGGCAACTGCTACAGCTCGTTGATGGTGGCGCCCGGCCGCATCACCTACCCGCTCGAACGGGTCGGGCCGCGCGGATCGGGGCAATGGCGTCGCCTCTCGTGGGAGGCGGCCCTGACGCGGGTCGCCGATGCGATGCTGGATGCGGTCAAAGAGCACGGCATCGAGACGGTCGTCTACGACAACGGCACCTCGAACGTCGACTGGGGCCCGAGCTCGGTCGGCGAGATGCGCCTGTTCGGCTTGATGGGCGCCACGATGCTCGACGGCTTCGCCGGCACGGGCGACCTGGCAATGGGCGCCGTGCAGACCTGGGGGACGTCGTTCGTCGATGGCAGCTCCGATGACTGGTGCCGGAGCGAGACGCTCATCCTGTGGCACAGTAACCCGGTGGCGACGCGCATTCCCGACGCCCACTTCATCACCGAAGCGCGCTACCGCGGGACGAACGTGATCACCATCACCCCCGACTATTCGCCGAGCGCCCTGCACGCGTCGCTGTGGATCAATCCGCGTCCGGGGACGGACGCGGCGCTGGCGCTGGGTGTGGCGCGGGGGCTGCTCGAACGCCACGCCGTCGATGAGGCATACGTACGCGAGCAGACCGATCTGCCGTTTCTCGTGCGCGAGGACACCAACCGCTATCTGCGCCAGTCCGACGTATCCGAAGGTGGCCGGGACGATATCTTCTACGTCTTCGATACGCGATCGGGCCAAATCGCTGAAGCGCCCGGCACGTCGGGACGATGGAGCGACTCCCTCGTCCTTGAAAATCTCGTGCCTGCGCTCTCTGGGCGTTTCGAGGTAAAGACCGCGAGCGCAACCCTCGCTGTACGGCCGGTGATGGAACGGCTGCGCGAACGCCTGACGACGTACACACCCGAATATGTTACGCAGGTTACCGGCATCGGCGCGGAAGTGCAGGCGCGCCTGACCGAGGTGCTGGCGAAATCACAGCGGACGCTCATCTACGCCAGCTGGGGCTCCTGCAAGTCGTACCATAGCGACCTGTTGCAGCGCGCAATGATCCTGCTGTCGGCGTTACGCGGACAACATGGCCACACCGGTTCCGGTGTGCGCTTCGCGGCGTGGATCCCCTTCGAGGGCGCCGATGAATTCCTGGGGACCCAGCCCCCGTGGATCCAGCGACAGCTCCTTCGGGCCTACACGCCGCCGCCGCGCGCCATCGAGCAGGCCATCGCCGAGTTTTCACGCACCCGGCTCACCTGGACGCCGTCGCATCTCTTCCTGTACGTGCACGGTGGCCTGGCCGAGGCGCAGGAGTTGGACGGCGAGCGCGACGTGACGCTGCCGCGAGCCCCGCGTGAGTATATGCAGGAAGCACTGGCACGCGACTGGATACCGGTGCGTCCGGCAGCCGATCATCCGCCGCGGGTGCTCGTGACCTCGGGGGTGAACCCGCTGCGGCGTTGGCCAGTGCCGCAAGTGATCGAGCGGGTCCTCTGGCCCAAGCTCAAGCTCATCGTCGCCATCGACACGCGCCTGTCGACCACCGGCATGAAGGCCGACCTTTTGCTGCCGGCCGCCGGGTACTATGAGAAGCGGGGGATCAAATACGCCGTGGCGCTGGCGCCGTATGTCGTCATCGGCGATCGCGCCGTGACGCCGCTGGGTGAGTCGAAGCCGGAGTGGGAGATCATGGCCCTGCTGGCGCGCCGGCTGCAGGAGCGCGCCCGGGAGCGCGGCGTCGAGGGAGTTCTGTCGCAGATCTACGATCAGTTCACGGACAACGGGCGGTACGGCCCGCAGGATGACGAGGCCGTACTCGATCGCATCCTCCGGAACTCGTCACCGACGCGCGGCACGAGCTGGCGCGAGGCACAGAAGGCGGGTGCGATCCAGGTACGCTCCATCGGTCGCTGGAGCACCGAGAACGGCATCGGCAGTGAGGTCGAGCCGCAGGGCAGCCTCAGCCCCTCGCGCATTCACGTCGAAGACAAGCACGCCTGGCCGACACTCACCGGGCGCCAGCAGTTCTACCTCGACCATCCGTGGTTTTTCGAATCCGACGAAGTGTTGCCGCGCTGGAAGCCCCTGCCGGGGGTCGGGGGGAAGTATCCCATCCTGCTTACCGGCGGCCACACTCGCTGGAGTATCCACGCCATCTGGCGCGCCGAGCCCACCCTGCTGCGTCTGCAGCGTGGCGAACCTTCGATGTGGATGTCGGCCGAGGACGCGCGGGCACGCGGCATCGGCGACCATGGCCACGTCGTCGTGCGCAACGATCACGGCTCGTTCGTCGTACGTGCCCGCATCTCACCGGCCGTGGCGCCGGGCGAGGCCATCCTCTACCACGCTTGGGAACCGTTTCAGTTCCGCGGATGGCGCGGCAACATGGAAGTGGTTTCGTCGCCATTCAAGCCCGTGCACCTCGTCGGCAACTACGGGCATTTGCGCTACCGCGTTTTCTCCTCCGGGCCGGTCCACGTGCCGCGCGGCGTGCCGGTGGAGATCGAGCCCGCCGACAACGTGCGACCCGGGTAGGCGGCACGCACCTGGCGTTTACATGCGGCGCGACCTGGGCGCGTTTGAAGACGCAGAGCGGCGGTTTACTCTGCTGTTTCTGCCCGTTGCGCTAGGCTTCGGCGCCCGCATGGCGCTGGTCGCATTTGACGGACCGCTTGCACGTTTCTTCACTGACAACGGCTATCTCATCGGGCTCCTGTTGGCGATAGGACCGTTGATCGCCACCTTCGGCAATCCGATATTCGGCCGACTGTCCGACCGGACGTGGACCCGGTTTGGGCGCCGCATTCCGTACGCCATCGTCGGCGTTTTCCTGTCCACGCTGATGTTGTTTGCAATTCCATTGGCCCCTACCTACGGCATCCTGCTGGCGCTGTTTGGCCTGCGGGCACTGATGCTTTCGATCGGCAGCGGACCGCTGATGTCGCTGGTCCCCGATCTCATCGGGCCACCGCGGCGCGGCCGTGCCATGTCGCTCTTCATGCTCGCCGGCGGCATCGGAGCAATCGCCATCCAGGCTGCCGGCAAAGCCTTCTGGGACAAGAACTTCGCGCTGGTCTTCTACGCCACCGGCCTGATTTCACTGCTCTTCGTGCTGCCGCCGCTGTTTTTCATCCGCGAACCCAGGCTGCGGCCTGCCGAGCCGCAGTCGGCAGCGAGGGGAGGCGCCGTCACCCTGTCGGCGATGGTGCAGGCCCTCACCAATAGCCACCCGATCGCGCTCTTCCTGATGTCGGCGTCGCTACGGTATCTGGGCGGCGGCATGATCATCAGCTACTTCACGCTTTTTGCGGCGACGGATCTTCACGTATCCGTCGGCGATGCCGCCTTGGCGGTGGCTGTCGGCGGGATGATGCGTTTGATCCTCGCACTCCCCGCCGGCCGGTTGGTGGATATCTACGACCGCAAGCGTCTGCTGCTGATCGCCACAGTGGGAACCGGTCTGGTGCAGCTCTTAACCGGGGTTGCGGTACGGAATCTGTGGCAGCTCTATATCGCGGTCGCCGCCAGTACGGTCGCGGGCGTGTTGGAAATGACCGCCGGTGCTCCCTTGTTCATGGATCTGCTGCCGACCAGTCGCCGGGGTGAGTTGATCGGCATGAACATGGTGCTCACCAACATTTTCCAGAGTGCCGGCGCACTGCTTGGAGGGGCACTGTTCGCGTGGACGGCCGGCTATCGCGCCATCTTCCCAATCGCCGCCCTGTGCTTTGCTGTTTCGGCGCTAGTGCTCACGCGTCTTGCGATTCCTCCGGGAAGCACGCTGGCAACGCGGCCCAGCCTCGCCTGATGTCTGCGCCAGTTTGCACAAGGGGCACGTCCTTGCCTTTCTGTGGGTGCTCACATATCGATACATTTTGCTGGAAAAATGCGCTCAGCCGTGATTCCGTTGAACTTGGCCAGCTTGAGCCAGCATGGAAAAGGCAACAAGGAGCGGCCCTGAAAGGGGGGCGGTTGCGCCCACTCTCGTTGTTATGTCATCATTGTAACCGTGAGATGGCAAGTTTGTAGCTGTTATTTCGCAGCCCAGTAGCTATTGAATTTGGAGGGTTCGATCGTGGCTTCCACAACTTTAGGGATGATTCTCCTCCGGCGGCGCCGGCAACTCGAGTTGACCCAGCAAGAGATCGCCCGGCGTATCGGTGTGCGGTCCAACTATATTGGTTATCTGGAGCGCGATCTCCGGCGACCGAGTACGGGAGTACTCGTGAAGCTTGGGAAGGCGCTCGATCTCGATCGTGAGGAACTCTTCTTCCTGGCACATCCGCAAGTACGCAGCTTCATCCACACGGAAGCGCCGGATCCAGCGGAATCGGTCTGGGACCGATTCCGGACGAACAAGCGCCTACATACGCGCCACGGCATCACGAAGGCAGAGCTGAAGGCCCTGCAGCACCTATCAGCCCTTGGAGCTGTGCGTTCGAGCCGCGACTACCTGTTCATCCTGCAAGCGATACGTCAGGCGCTACAGGACGACTAACTGATCGCGCTGCTCTCACGAGCAGCGCCAGCCAAGCTCAGCTCGCGCGTGGAAGCTCATGCCCGGACGCCGTACCGACCCGTTCCGAGGCCAGACGGCTCCTGTCCCGTCCAAGAGTGTCGTCCAGTAGCCCGGCAGCGGTGCGTGCGCCGAAGCCGGCTGAAGTTACCGGTTACGGTCTCGTTCCTTGAGTTCCCGCATCTCTTCGAGCCGCCGCCTGATCTCCCGTTCTGCGCCACTATCTGATGGCTGATAGTAGCGGCGGCTCTTGAGCTTGTCGGGAAGGTGCTGCTGCTCGACCACGTGCCCTTCGTAATCATGGGCGTATTTGTAGTCACGGCCGTAGTCCAGGGCTTTCATCAACGGCGTCGGTGCGTTGCGAAGAGGCAAGGGTACCGGCAGCGGCCCGTACCGTTTCACGTCTTCAGCCGCGGCACACATCGCCATGTACGACGCATTCGACTTCGGCGCCGAGGCCAGGTAGGTCACGGCTTGCGCCAGCGGGATACGCCCCTCGGGCAAACCGACGAAGTGGAAGGCGTCTTTGGCTGCCACGGCGACCTGCAGGGCTTGCGGGTCGGCGTTGCCGACATCTTCCGCCGCGAAGATCACCATGCGGCGGGCGATGAAAAGCGGATCCTCGCCCGCCTCGATCATGCGCATCAACCAGTAGACGGCCGCATCCGGATCGCTGCCACGCATGCTCTTGATGAAGGCGGAGACCACATTGTAGTGCTCGTCGCCGGCCTTGTCGTACAGGAGCACACGGTGCTGCGCCGCTTCCTCAGCGAGCTTCACATCAATCGTCGTCAGTCCCTTGGTCGTGGCGAGGTCGGCCGCTGCCTCTAACGCGTTCAAGCCCAGCCGCGCATCGCCCCGAGCGTAGTCGGCAAG
>DASVHW010000091.1 GCA_036382395.1 Candidatus Binatia bacterium
CGATGGCGATTTTCAACCTTGAACGTGCTGCGGATACCATTGAGATCCTGCAGCGCGAGCAAGTCGCCGACTGGCAGCGGCTATGCACAAACCTTGACCTTGCCGAGAAGGAACCCGCGACGTGGCGTGCGCTGGCTGGGCAGCTGGCGACGGGTTTCGATTCTGCAACCAAGCTCTTCGAGCAATTCGCTGGCTATTTCCAACTCGATGAGGTCGATGTAGTGCGCCAGCGAGCTTCGGCCATGCCGATTGACGCCTATCTCGGACCGGAGCGCGTGCGTCGCTCGAAGGCGATCAAGCAGGCAGATGTGGTCGCGCTCAGCGCAGTGCTGTGGGATCAATGGCCTGTCGCGGTGCACGAGGCGAACTTCCGGTATTACGAACCCCGCACCGCCCATGGCAGTTCGCTGAGCCCTGCGCTTTACGCCCTCGTCGCCGCCCGGCTCGGCGATGGGGCTCTTGCGCAAGCTTATTTCCGCCAAGCTGCCGAGATCGACTTGGCCAACAACATGGGTAACGCCGCCGGCGGCGTTCATATGGGCGCCCTAGGTGGCCTCTGGCAGGCTGCGGTATTCGGCGCGGCCGGCTTACGCGCACGTGAGGACGGCATTGCGCTCGACCCACATCTGCTCCCGGGCTGGACCGAAATGGCATTTCCGGTGCAATGGCGGGGACGCTTGCTGCGTTTGCGCCTGGAAGCTGACCGCAGGTGTATCGAGGTCAATGTCGAGAGCGGTGGCGAGCTCTGTCTCTCGGTCCCCGAGGGCCCCGTATGCCTCGCCCGTCCCGGCCGGCGCTATGTCCTGCGTGGCGACCACTCAGGATGGGGTAGTTGGGAAGAGGTGGGCCAATGACTTCTGCGCAGACAGTGCTGGTCCCCCTCGACGGCTCCGTCCGCGCGACGGCGGCGGTGCCCGTGGCGCGTGGGCTTGCCGAATTGTTTCATGCCACCCTCGCGGTTCTCCATGTTTCCGAGGAGACCTTGGAATCCGCCGCGCTGGCCGACCGCATGAAGCTCTCATCCCAAGACCTGCGTGGGCTGGTTGTAGATCAGCGTACGGGTGCGGCCGCGGCCCGTATCGTGCAAGAAGCCACCGAGCGACACGCAGCCCTGATCGTCATGTGCCCACGGACACGGATGGATGCCAGACCGCGAACATTTGGCAGTGTGGCCGAGGCCGTTCTTCGCGCAGCGCGATGCCCGGTCGTTCTCGTACCTCCAACCCGCGGCCGCAGAGATTGGGCTCTGCGCCAACTGCTATTGCCTCATGACGGGACACCGACCAGCGCCGCAACAATTGGCCCTGCCACCGACCTCGCATCAAAGGCCGCAGCCAAACTCGTGGTGCTTCACGTCGCTACGGCCGGTGCCGAGCGGCCCACTGAGCCTGGGACACTGGTCTCCCCCCGCTATGTCGACCAGCCCCAGCACGAGTGGCCCGCATGGGCGGAGGAGTTCCTCGATCGGCTGCGCGCTGTCGGGCGCGCAACCGACGGGGTCGACATCCGTCTCGTGCTCGCTCAGGGCGAGGCTGGCTCGGCTATCGTCGATTTCGCGCGACGGAACGATAGTGATCTCATCGTTCTCGGCTGGCGCGGTGTACTCGAGTATGACCGCGCGCACACGATGCGGCATGTGATCCGTGAATCTATCTGTCCAGTGATTGTATTCCGCCTCGATCGCGACGACGGCAGGTAACCTCCGCTATGGTCATCATCGATGTCGGACGTTTCGGCGCCTTCGTCCTCGACTTGGACGGGGTGATCACGCGCACGGCTTCCATCCACGCCCGTGCTTGGAAACAGCTGTTTGACCAATTCCTCGCCCAGCGAGCAGCGCAGAGCGCGACGCCGTTCCTCCCCTTCGATCCCGAGATCGATTATCGCCGCTA
>DASVHW010000092.1 GCA_036382395.1 Candidatus Binatia bacterium
GCGGCTCTCGACCAGACCGCGCGCAAGCTCGAAGCCAGCTTCGCCGAGCTGGAAACCAGCCACCGTCAACTCGAAGCCGTGCTCAACAGCATGCAGGACCCGGTCTTCGTGGTCTCTCGTGAAAAGCGCGTGCAATGGGCGAATCAGCCCGTCATGCGTTTGGCGCGTGTCGGGACAGGCGCCGTCCTGATCGACGCTTTTCGTGATCCGGCGTTGCTCGCGGCCGTGGAGGCTGTGCTCCATACGCAGTCGGTGCAGGCGGCCCGCGCCTTGATCTCGGGCCGCAACTTTGACGTGTTCGTGGGTCCCATGCCGGGCGGCGGGGCCGTGGTGGTCATGCACGACGTCAGCGATGTCGAGCGCCTGGAGAAGACGCGCCGCGATTTTATCGCCAACGTCTCGCACGAGTTGCGCACGCCGCTCACCTCGATCCAGGGATACACCGAAACCCTGCTCGATACCGAAGACCGTCCCGCTGCGCGCGATTTTCTCGAGATCGTCCGCAAGAATGCCAGCCGCATGGCCCGCCTGACCGAAGACCTGCTGGTCCTGGCCCGCGTGGAGTCCGGCGAACAGCAGTTCTCCATTCGTCCGGTCAACGCCTCCGAGCTGCTCGCCGATGCAGCGGAGACATTCCGAGCCAGCGCCGGCGCCAGCGGCATCGTGTTGAAGGTAAACCAGACCGGCGACGAGTGCGTGCTTGCCGATCCCGACGCCATCCACCAGGTCTTTGCCAATCTTCTTGATAACGCCGTGAAATATGCTGGATTGGGACGCGCCATTGAGATCGGGACGCGCGGGCATCAGGATGGCGTCGAGTTCTATATCCGCGACTTTGGTCCGGGCATCGCCAGCGAACACCTGGCCCGGCTCTTTGAGCGCTTTTACCGAGTGGACAAGGCGCGCTCACGCGAAGCCGGCGGCACCGGCCTGGGCCTTGCCATCGTCAAGCACATCGTGCGGGCCCACGGCGGCTCGATTCATGCCAGTAGTGAATTGGGCCACGGGGCTACCTTTTCCTTCGTTCTCCCCTTGGTTCAGGCGAGCATCGCTCAGTAAACCTTGATCTCGACGGCCGTTCCGCAGCCTTTTCCCGCCCTGTAATCATCCTGTAACAAAACGTTGTTACGTTCATCTCAGGAGGCAGTGTGCCCGTGGGAAACCTGACTGCCCAGAGTATCGGATGCACTGCAAATGCCGGACCGGTTGGCGCTCCTCTTGCCCCCAAGGTACCTTCTGCTCCCAGCAAATTTACCGGGCTGCCCGATCGCATTTTCAAGGGCGTAATGCTTCTCTGCGCGCTCTCCGTGCTCGGCATCGTGGCGCTGGTAGTGACGGAACTGGTCACTCGTTCCAGGCTATCGCTGCATGAGTTCGGTTGGAAATTCTTCTTCAGCAGCCAGTGGGACCCGGTCGGTGGCGAATTCGGAGCCCTTCCTTTCATTTACGGCACCCTGGTTTCGTCGGCGCTGGCTCTGCTTTTGGCGGTTCCACTCGCCATCGGTGTGGCCGTGTTCATCAACGAAATGTGTCCCGCGGGGCTGCGCCGAACGATCTCGTTTCTGGTGGAATTGCTGGCCGCGATTCCCAGCGTGATTTACGGCCTGTGGGCGATCTTCGTGCTGGCGCCCATCCTGCGCAATCATGTCCAGCCGTTTCTGGCCGGCACGATGGGCTGGACCGGCCTGTTTACCGGCCCGAAGTACGGCATCGGTATGCTGGCCGCGGGCGTGATCCTGGCCATCATGGTTCTGCCGATCATCGCCTCGATCACCCGTGAAGTCATGCTCGCCGTGCCGCATCCCCAGCGCGAAGCGGTACTGGCTCTGGGCGCCACACGGTGGGAGATGATCCGCATCGGCGTTCTGCGCAACGCGCGCGCCGGAATCGTCGGCGGGGTCATTCTCGGCCTCGGACGCGCCTTGGGCGAAACCATGGCTGTCACCATGGTCATTGGAAATACGCCACAGATCGTTAAGTCGTTATTTGCACCCGCGCACAGCATGGCCAGCGTCATCGCCAACGAATTCAGCGAGGCTTCTACCGATCTTTATTTGAGCGCCGTCATCGAGATCGGCCTGGCGCTGTTCATC
>DASVHW010000093.1 GCA_036382395.1 Candidatus Binatia bacterium
CAGCGGGTTCCAGTCCGGGTAGCGATCGAAGCCGACGACGATCGGCCAGACGAGATCGGCGGGGGCATCGATGTCGATGGGCTCGGTGAGGACGTTGGCCGCGAAGAGGCCGGGGATGCGGCATGGATTGGCCGGATCGAAGGGCCCAAACGGTTTGGAGTTCAGCATGCCGTCAGCCTACTTGGTCACGCCGGCCATCGCCAACGCGGTGCAGCCACACGGTGGAGCCTGGGGACGTCGGGGTTGTGAAGAAATCTCCGCAGATTCCAAAACCGTTCGTCCCGAGTAGCGCACGTCTTCTCAGGGCGCGTATCGAGGGACCGTAAGCTGCCGACCTGCCTTGCAAACCGCCCCTCGATACGCGGCCGAAAAGAACGGCCGCTACTCGGGGTGAACGGATAGGAGATTCGGTTTTGATTTCTTCACAAACTCGCGGTCCCGTGGGACGCGGCCGGTTATTTCCGGCGAGCGATGAAGCGTCCCTGGGCGATCTTGCCGGCATGGGCGAGCTCTTGCAGGAAGGCAAACTCGCCCGCAATCGCGTTCATGACGTCGGTGTTGAAGCCGATGATGCGCATGGCGTCGTAGGTGAGCTGCATATCGACCATGCTGAGATACAGATCGACGTAGGACGGGAAGCGTCCTGTGTCTTCCGCCTCCACGATGGTGCAGCCGTTCTCTTTCAGCAGGCGGGAGTACCCTGGGATGTCCTGCACGTTGGCAAACTTCATGAAGCCCAAAAACCGCTCGGCCTCCGCATCGGACAGCCCGGCCGGCCCCTCGATCCAGTCGGTAAAGGCAATGGTCCCCCCAGGCTTGAGCAGGCGCGCCGCCTCGGCGATGAGCTTGGCCTTGTCGGTGACATAGCACCACGCGTCTTCACCCCACACAAAATCCGCGCTCGCTGCGGGAAGGCCGCTGTTGCAAACGTCAGCGAGCACCAAACGGATACGATCGCCGAGCCCTTCCTCGTCGCAGCGCTTGCGGCCGCGGTCGACGACCGTTTCGGTTGCGTCGACGCCCGTCATTGAGGCGACGTTGCGGAAGCGCACCAGGCAGCGCATGCCCGCGCCGTTACAACAGCAGAGGTCAACCCCGTGGTGTCCCGCGCCGATGCCGGCCCGCTCCGCCAGATCCATGGACGACTTGAAGCCGCCGATGTGGATCTGCTGGCCCATGAGGAGTTCCCAGAGATCTCCCTCTTGGCCGTTATAGACGGCGGTGACGTCCTTGAGACCAACATTGGGAATGGATTTCATCGGTGACCTCCTTTGTCCGACGAACATACCTACCGAACGGTCGGACGGGTCGAAATGACGATCGTTGCCGCCTGACATGACAAATGGCAGGTCAGCGAAACAGGTGGGGTCCCGCGTGGCGGTGGTCAAGGGAGAGCCGGGCTGGTAAGGTAAACTCGCGCTGGAAAGGAGCCGCGAATGGCTGCGCCATCGTGTGATCTAAATACGCAACGTTTGCGCGAAGCGATTCAGACCCTGTACACGCGCGTGGCGATGTTGTCTGAGGGCGCGTTTCACTTCCACCGCGGGCCCGCCTACGCCGCGGCCATGCTGGGGTACAGCGCGGAAGCCCTGGCGACACTCCCGGAAGAGGTGACGGCCGCGTTCAGCGGCATCGGGAACCCGCTCCGTATGGCGTTGCCTCAAAGGGGAATGACGGTGATTGACGTGGGTTGCGGTGCCGGTATGGACCTTCTGCTCGCCGGCCGTGCGGTTGGTTCAAACGGGCGGGTGATCGGGGTCGAGATGACCGAGGCGATGGCGGTGCGGGCGCGCACCGCAGCCCTCGCGTTGGGCCTCGGCAACGTTGATGTGCGTGTCGGCGACGCGATCGCGCTACCGGCCGACACCGAGAGCGCCGACGTGGTGATCTCGAATGGCGTCCTCAATCTGATCCCGGAGAAAGAGACCGCGGTGCGCGAGATGCATCGGGTGCTGAAACCCGGAGGCCAACTGCTCCTGGCCGACATTGCGCTTGAGACCGCAGTCTCCGACGAGGCGCGTCGCGATATTGACTTGTGGACCGCCTGAATTGCCGGTGCTCTGCCGGAGGCAGATCTTGTATCCCTACTCGGCGCACTCGGCTTTTCGGAGGTGAAGATTACCGAGCGGTTCGACTGCTTCCGCGAGACCTCGAAGGAAGCCGTGGCGCGCAAGTTCGGCGTGCACGGCGTCAACGTCTCCGCGCGGAAACCTCCTCGGCTTCCGGCGTGAGTAGCAGCCAGGGTGCGGCATTGGCCGAGCCCGGCCCCTGGGAGGAGCTGATGACCGCTCTCTGGAAGCAGGACTGGGTCGTCTACGTCAAACCCCCGTTCGGCGGGCCGGCGCAGGTGCTCAAGTACCTCAGCCGCTACACCCACCGGGTGGCTCTCTCCAACCAGCGTCTGCTCTCCGTTGCCAACGGCGTGGTGCGCTTCGAGTATGACGACTACGCTGATCCCGACGCGCGCAAGGAATTGTCCCTGCCCGCCACCGAGTTCCTGCGCCGCTTCCTGCTGCACGTCGTGCCGAAAGGCTTCATGCGCATC
>DASVHW010000094.1 GCA_036382395.1 Candidatus Binatia bacterium
AAGAACGGCGGCGATTTCATCCAGCGGGTGAAGGACGAAGTGGGATTGCGGGTCAAGGTCATTCCCGGACGAGAGGAGGCCCGGCTCATCTATCTGGGGGTCCGCCACGCCATCGATCTGCGCCGGCAAGACACCCTCATCGTGGATATTGGCGGCGGGAGCGTGGAGCTGATCCTCACCGCGGATGAGAAGCTGGCCGCCATGCATAGTCTGAAGCTCGGCGTGACTCGGCTGAGCGAGCGGTTTCCCACCGGCGACCGCATCTCCGGCAAGACCCTGGCCGATCTCGAGTCCTATTTGGCCGAACAGTTGGAGCCGACCCTGAGTCAGTTGGGCAAAAGCCGGGTGCGACGGGTCGTCGGCACCTCGGGAACCATGCTAAACCTGGTGTCCATCGCGGGCCACCAGCGAGGCGAGCCACCGGAGAACCACCTGAACAACTTTGCGGTCACCGCCGACGAGCTCGCCAAGGTCCGCCGGACGCTGATCAAAGCGGACCGCGACGAGCGCCTGCGCATCAAGGGACTCGACGGGAAGCGCGTCGACCTGATCGTCGCCGGCGCCTGTCTGGCCGACTACGTCGTCCGCCGGCTGGGCGCCAGGGAATTGGTGGCCTGCACGTGGGCGCTCCGCGAAGGCTTGCTGCTGGACTTCATCGCGCGCCATCGCAAGGGCATCGAGGAGACGGAGCGATTTGCCGACCCGCGCCGGCGCAACGTCGCCCGCTTTGCCCGCCACTTGGGTGAGATCGGCAGGCACGGCCCGCAGGTGGCGCGCCTGGCGCGGCAACTGTTCGACCAGCTCCGGAACGAGCTGTCGGTGCCACCGGACGCGCAAGAGTGGCTCGAGTTTGCCGCACTCCTGCACGACGTCGGTCATCAGATCGGCCACAAGGACCATCAGCATCACTCCTACTACCTCATTACCAAAGGTGAGCTGCTCGGCTTTCGGCGCGAGGAGCTGGAGATCATTGGCCAAATCGCCCGCTACCATCGCAAAGCGGCACCCAAGGATTCCGACGAGGGCTACGCGGCACTGGCGAAGGGCGAACGCCGCACCATCCGCACGTTGAGCGCCATCCTGCGTATTGCGGATGGCCTGGATCGCAGCCACTATAGCGTGGTGCGCGATGTGACTGTCATCCGACGCGGTGAGCGCCTGATCCTGCAACTCTCCACGGAGGGGGACGAGGCGGAGCTGGAGATCTGGGAGGCGCGCCGGCGTGCCGGCCTGCTCGGGGAAGTCCTCGGAGTCGACATCGACTTTCAGGTGGTGTCGCAACGCGAGCACGCTTATGCTGAACGAACGGCATCCGTATCCCGGTAAACTCATTGTCGTCGAAGGCATCGACGGGTCGGGCAAATCCACCCAGCTGGGGTTGCTGCACCGCTGGCTCGTGGCCCAGGGGCACAAGGTCTTCTTCACCGAGTGGAACTCCTCGGAGCTGGTGCGGCGGTCCATCCGCCGCGGCAAAAAGAAGGACCTGCTGACCCCCACCACCTTCAGCCTGCTACACGCCGTCGATTTCGCCGATCGACTCACCTACCGCATCGTCCCGCCGCTCAAGGCGGGCATGGTCGTGCTCGCCGACCGCTACACCTACACCGCCTTCGCGCGCGATGTGGCCCGCGGCGTCCACCCGCAATGGGTACGTGCCGTTTACAGCTTCGCGTTGCGGCCCGACCTGGCACTCTACTTCCGTGTCCCCATCGAGGTGGCGCTGGATCGGTTGCTGACCGGCCGCGCCAAGCTGAAGTATCATGAGGCCGGGATGGACATGGGCCTCAGCCGTGACCCGGTGGAGAGCTTCCGCCTCTTTCAGAGCCGCGTGCTCGAGATTTACGACGCCTTGGTGAAGGAGTTCGGTCTCAAAGTCGTGGAGGCCACCACGGACATCAACACCCAGCAGCAGCAGCTGCGACGAATGGTCCGCCGCATGTTGCGGACGCCCCCCGGCACCGCCGCCGACACCGCGGCCGACACTGCCGCTGACACCGCGGCCCCTTTGCGGGAGGTCCAGTAACCATGCATGACGAAGACAAGCGGTTTTTCGGCCAGGGGCTGCCGTATCTTAAAACCGGCGGCTTGCGCGGCAGCCTGATCGTCATTGAAGGCACAGACAGCGTGGGACGCTCGACGCAGATCGAACAGCTGACCCCGTGGCTGGAGGTACAAGGGTACGCGGTGACCAACACCGGGTGGACGCGCTCGCCGCTACTCGCCGACACCATCAACGAGGCCAAGGCCGGCCACGAATTGACGGTAACGACCTTCAGTCTCCTCTATGCCGCCGACTTTGCCGACCGCCTCGAAAACGAGATCATCCCCGCCTTGCGCGCCGGCTTCATCGTGCTGGCGGACCGTTACATGTACACCGCGTTTGCGCGTAATGCAGTGATGGGCGCCGACCGGCAATGGACGCGCGAACTCTTCGGCTGCGCCCTGGTGCCCGACCTGGTTCTGTACCTGAAGATCGACGTGGAGCATCTCATCCCGCGCGTGCTCGAGGGCAAGGGCATGGACTACTGGGAGTCCGGCATGCACCTGGCGCTGGGCAGCGACATGTTCGATTCGTTCCGGCGCTATCAGTCGCGCTTGATCCGTGAATACAACCGCTTGGCGCAGGAGTTTCACTTCCTCACGGTGGATGCGCGGCGGCCAATCGAAACCATTCAGGCCGACCTGCGCCGGCACATTGCCGCGTATCTCAATCGCAGCAAGCGCGTGCGTGTGGTGGAGGCGGCGGAAAGTGTCCCCAACCAGTAAGACCCCGCCTGACGGTCCGGTCTCGGCAGAACCCGATGCGACCCTGCTGATCGGACCCGAAACCGCTCTGCGGCGCATCGCCCGGGTCGCCGGTCTCGGCCCGTATCCATTGCATCCGCGCCGCACGGCGCGGGCGCATTCGGTCTACCTCGACACGCCACAGCTCACCCTCGCCCATCATGGCGTGACCCTCTGTCTGCGCCGGCAGGCGCGTGCCTGGGACGCCACAGCGACGTGGGCGGAACGTGCCCATGCCGCTGGTCACAAGCATCCGAGGCTCACGGTAGCGCTGGCCGGCGCGCCGCGCCTGCCGTTCGTCCTGCC
>DASVHW010000095.1 GCA_036382395.1 Candidatus Binatia bacterium
GCGAACGTGGCCTTCATGGCGGCCACAAGTTCGGGTGTGCAGAGCACGTCCAGTGCCGTCATCGCCAGCACCTTGGCCCCGTCGATCACCGCGCGATGGCCTTCTTCCCCACCGGCCCAGTGAGCAAACTCGGTTGAATGCAAGGGGACCGTGGGCGGTGCGGCGGCAATCATCGGATGGATGGCGGGCACCAGCTTGCTGACGTTCCCCATGTCCGTGCTTCCGGCAATCGCTGCCGGAACGTGGCCGAGATCCATCAGGTGTCGGCCGAGGCGTTCCAGGTTCGCCGCGTAGGAGTCGGCGAGCGGCCGGTTGCTCCACATGTCCGAGTAGTCATCACCGAGGGTCCGCAGGTTGAGTTCGGCACCGGTGGCCAGCGCCCCGGCTTTGAAGCAGGCCACCACCCGTTCCTTCAGGCGCGCCAGCGCTGGCGCGGTGGCGGCACGAACGCAGAAGATGCCTGCGGCCCGTTCGGGCACGATGTTCGGTGCTTGCCCGCCGTCGGTGATGATGCCGTGAATGCGCTCGGTGGCGCGGATGTGCTGGCGCAGCTGTGCGATCGCAGTGTACGCCGTCACCAGCGCATCCAGTGCGTTGACGCCCCGATGCGGAAACGCCGAAGCGTGGGCGGCTCGGCCCCGGTATTCGACCTCGACCTGGCTGAAGGCCAGCACCTGCATGGCGGCGAGGTCCATGCCGGCGGGATGCACCATCATGGCGGCATCGACCTCTTTGAAGGCCCCCTGGCGTGCCATCAGAATCTTCCCGCCGCCGCCTTCTTCCGCGGGCGTGCCCAAGACCACCAGGCTGCCGCCGGTTTCTGCGATGATCCCGGCCAAGGCAGCGCCGGCGCCGGCGCCGGCGGCAGCAATGATGTTGTGCCCGCAGCCGTGTCCGATACCCGGCAAGGCGTCGTATTCACACAGCACGGCCACTTGGGGAGAGCCGCTCCCGATGCGCGCGGCGAAGGCGGTGGGTAAGCCGTAGGCCTGCCGTTCGACTCTGAAGCCGGCGCGCTCGAGATACTCCGCGAGCCATGCCGATGATTGCGCTTCCTCGAACTTCAGCTCGGGGTATGCGTGAATGCGGGAACTCAATGCGATCAACGCAGTCCGCTGCGCTTCGACCGCGGCGCACGCCCGTTCCTTCCATTCGGCGATCGTAGCCGCCATAGGTCCTCCTCCAGACTAGGCTGTCGGTTTTCTCGAGACAGACCCTTCGACAGGCTCAGGGTGAACGGAAAGATTATTTGAAATCAAACACCCAACCGTTCGTGCTGAGCCCTTCGACTGCGCTCAGGACATGCTTGTCGAAGCACCAGCCCCCCGTCTTTCGACACCTCCAGACGACGAGATGAGGCTATCCCTTCTGACTTGCAAGGTCGAGAACGCCGGGCGCTCTTGCTTACCTTACGTCGGTGACGACGGCGTCTGTATCAACCTTTGCCCGGTAGCGCATTGAAGTGTAGTCTCTGGGTTACGCCGTTATGAGAGAGATATTTGCTGACCTCGATCGGTGGCTGGAGGAGGGTGAAGAGATCGCCCTGGCTACCCTCGTGCGCGTGCGCGGTTCGGCCCCGCGGTTGCCGGGAGCCCGCCTGTGTTTGACCCGCAGTGGCAGGATGGCGGGATCCGTCAGTGGCGGTTGCGTCGAGAGTGACGTATTCGAGCGCGCCGTGCAGGTGTTGGACAGCCGACAGCCAGCGGTGGCAACCTACGGGATCGCCGACGAGCTGGGCTTCGAGGTGGGGTTGAGCTGCGGTGGCTCCATCGATGTCCTGATAGAACCGTTCGCCGCGGATGAAGTGTGGCAGGCTGCCCGCCAGGCCGTGGAGAACCAGCGTCCTGTTGCCTTGGGCATCGGGATCGCCCCGCTCCCGTTGGTCGGGCGCAAGCTGGCGGTATTGGATGACGATACGGTTATCGGCTGCATCGACTCCAGCGTGGATCAGCAGGTGACGGCCGCGGCGCGTCGCCTGTTACCGAAGGGCGGAACGACGATTCTCACCACCCCCGGGCGCGGCGAAGACGCGACCATCTTTATCGAAGCCATCTCGCTGCCACAGCGGCTGTTCATCGTGGGGGCGACGCACACGGCCGTGGCGTTGTGCCGCATGGCCAAAGGACTGGGATTTCGAGTCACGGTCATCGATGTCCGTGGCGCGTACGCGACTCGCGAGCGCTTTCCCGATGCCGATGAACTCTTGCGCGCCCTGCCTGGGAACGTGCTCGATCAGACCGAGCTGGATGCGGGCTCACACATTGTGATTCTGACCCACGATCCCAAATTCGACATCCCCAGTTTGGGGCGGGCCTTGCGCTCTCCGGCGCGCTACATCGGGGTTATGGCGAGCCGACGCACCTACGAGCGGCGCAAGGCGCAACTGGCGGAAGAGGGGTTCGGTCAGGACGATTTCGCCCGCATCCGGGCGCCGATCGGCCTCGACATCGGTGCCCGCACCCCCGAGGAAATTGCCCTCGCTATTCTCGCCGAGATGCTGGCGGTACGATTTGCGGCGGACGGCCGGAGCCTCAGCGAAAAGAACGGGCCCATCCATGGCCGCAGCTGACCGCCCCTTTCTTTCCGGCATCATTCTCGCGGCCGGTGCGTCCATACGGATGGGTCGCCCGAAACAGCTGTTGCCGCTGGGGGACCGATGCCTGTTGCAGCACGTGCTCGATGCCGCCGTTGCTTCCCGTCTCGACGAGATCGTCCTCGTGTTGGGGGTTCAAGCGAAGGAGGTCAGAGAGGCCATCCGGCTGCCTGACGAGCGTTCCATCCGCGTGGTGGTGAACCCCGATTATGCACAGGGTCAAAGCTCCTCGCTGCGCCTGGGGCTGCGCTCGGCCAGTCCGCAGTCGGTGGCGGCAGGCATCCTTCTCGGTGACCAGCCTCGGATCACCCGGCAGCTGATCGACCGCATGGCGGAAGCCTTCCTGGCTGCCGAGTCAGCAATCGTACGGCCGCTGTACGCCGGCGCCAGTGGCCGCGCCGTCCCGGGGCATCCCGTGTTCCTTGCCCGCCGGATTTGGCTAGCGGCCGAGCAGCTGGAGGGGGACGAGGGGGCACGGGTCCTGATGTCAGCTCACCCCGAATGGGTTACGGAGATCCCGGTGGACGGCGAGCCCCCCGGCGACATTGACACCCAGGGGGAGTACGAGCGAGCCGTTGACACTGTGCGGGGCGAGACGATAAGGGCGTCGGGACAGATTGAACCAGGACGACGTTGATGGCGATCGAGATCCGAGAGACGTTTCAAGTTGAAGCGCCGGCAGAGACGGTGTGGCGATTCATTATGGACCCACACATGGTGGTGACGTGTATGCCGGGGGCGCAGCTCGACGAGGTCATCGATGCCAGCACGTTTCTTGGCAGCGTGAAGGTCAAGGTCGGAGCCATTACGACCACCTACAAAGGCCGCATCCAATTCACGCAGGTCGACGATCAGGCGCACGTTGTCCAAATGACGGCCGAAGGCCGAGAGACCGGCGGCGGCATGGCCAAGGGGACAATGTCCGGTCGCGTGCGGACATTGCCGGGTGGGCAGACGGAGGTGGTCGTCGAGGCCAACGTCGATATCACCGGTCGCATCATGCAAGTGGGCAGGGGGATGATTCAGGGCGTGGCGCATCAGTTGTTCCTCCAGTTCGTCGCCCGCATGAAAGAGCGCGTGCCCGCGTCCCAAGAGACACCGGCAGAAGGGTCGGCATCTCTGGCGGCTCCTGGGCCAACGACCGCGAGCGAGGCCACACCCATCCGGGTCCTGCCCCTCGTTCTCAAGGTCATGTGGTCGTCCATCGTTCGTTTCTTCCGACGGCTCTTCGGCCGAACAGCCGAGCCGAAATAGCTCGTGGCTTGCTGTTACAGGGAGCACCTGACGTGGAACTGGTTGCGGAGCTCGAATGACGGAGATCATCTTCCGTATTGGGGCTTGCTCATTCGCTCGACGGTGCCGCCACGTTATCCAAACGAGCGTTTGTTTCTGTTATAAGGCAGCGGCGACGTGGCGACCGCCGGATACAGCGGAGGCTTCATGGCGGAACCAATGGGAGTAGTGTGCGAGGGCGGTAGAGACCTGCGATGACCCGGTACCTAGTAGCATGCGATGCCGGCGGCACGATGACCGACGTGATCGTCGTGGATGAAGAAGGGCGGTCGGTTATCGGCAAAGCCCCGACCACGCCGTACGACGAAAGCGTGGGATTCATGGAGTCTCTCGAAGAGGCTCTGCGTTACATGAACATGGACATGGCGCGTGATGGCCAGAAGTTCTGCAAGAACATCGAGACGGCCATCTATACCGGCACCAGCATGCTGAACGCCCTGATCAACCTGTCTGGTTTGAAGACAGGCCTGATCATCACCAAGGGGTTCGAGGACATGTTGGTGCAGGGACGCGGCCGCGAGACCTTCATCGACTACCAGTGGTCGGAGATCACCCACATGCAGTACCGCAAGCACCGGCAGCCGCTGGTGCCGCGGCGCCTCACGTTCGGGGTGACCGAGCGTGTCGATATGTTTGGCCAGGTGGTGATCCCGATCTACGAGCACGAGGTGGTGGCAGCGGCCCGTGCCCTTATCGCCGAGCGTATTCAGTCGTTGGCCATTCTCTTCATCAATTCGTTCCGCAACCCGCTGCACGAGCAGCGCGCGGCCGAGCTTGTCCGCGCCGAGCTGGCGAAGGCCGGGCTGGATATTCCCGTCGTCACTTCCAGCGACGTCGCACCCACGATGCGGGAAATGTCGCGCGCCAACGCCACCGTGATCCAGGCGTATGCGACCGCGCCGGCGCGCAAGCAGTTGCTGGGCGTCGAGGCCAAGCTCGCGCAGAATGGTTATAAACACTCGCTCAAGACGGTGCTGTGCTACGGCGGCGTGACCAACATCCGCTACCCCCGCTTATTCGAGACCGTCATGTCCGGTCCCGTCGGCGGCATCATGGGGGCGAAGTACCTGTCGCAGGTGATCAAGGAAGACAACATCGTCTGCTCCGACGTCGGCGGCACGAGCTTCGATGCCGGCGCCATCACCGCCGGCGTGTTACCGATCGATCGCGAGCCTCCGTTCCAACAGATGTACGTGAACGTGCCCATGCTCGACATCCGTTCGATCGGCGCGGGCACCGGCACTTACATCCGGCTCGATCCGCAGACCAACCGTATCAAGCTCGGTCCCGACAGCGCCGGCGGTACACCTGGGCCGGTGTTCCAGGAGACCGGCAACGAGATTCCCACCATCAACGACGCCAACATGCTGATGGGGATACTCAACAAGGACTACTACCTGGGCGGCCGGATCAAGGTGAACGTCGACAAGTCCTACCGGGTTTTCAAGGAGAAAGTCGCCGATCCGCTCAGGCTCGACGTCTATGTGGCGTCGGAGCAGTGTGTGGACCTGGTCAACGTGTTGATGCGCGAGCACCTGGTGCGCAGCCTGATGGTTGGCCACGACCTGCGTGACTACGTCCTGCTCGGCTACGGCGGCGGCGGGCCGGTGCACCTGCTCGGTTACGCCGGCGACTATCCCTGGAAGGCCGTCGCCACCGTGCCTCATGCCGGCGCCTTCTCCGCCTGGGGCGGCGCTTGCATGGACTACGCGCACCGGCGCCACAAGAGCATCGCCGCAGTGATTCCCTATGGGGCCGACAAGGCGACGAAACTGGCTGCTGGCAAGACCGTCTCCTCGACCTGGGAGGAACTGGAGAAAGAACTGCTGGGAGAGCTGATGGCTGAAGGCTTCAAGCGCAGCCAGATCAAACTCCGGCAGGCCGCCTACATTCGCTTCTATGGTCAGCTCGAGGATGTGGAGGTCGAGTCGCCGGTGGCGCGCCTGCATACCGAAGCCGACATGGCGAAGCTGCTGGCACGCCACGAGGAACTCTTCACCAAGATGTTCACCTTGGCGGGCAAGCCGGGCCAGCCGACCTACCACTTTACGGAAGTCAGCGTGATCGCCCAGGTGGACACGGTGAAGCCGAAGCTCCAGCGCCACAAGCTGGAGGGGAAAAAGCCTCCGAAGGGCGCCTCCAAGGGGACCCGCAAGATCTTTCAGAAGGGTCGCTGGTCGGCGGGGAACATTTGGGAGATGGGGGAACTGCGTCCCGGAAACGAGATCGACGGGCTTGCCGTGATTGAGGCACCGAACACGACGCTGTTTGTCCCGGAAGACTGGCACGTCCGCATCGACGAGTACGATATCTACTGGCTGACGAGGAAAGGTAACAAGCGATGAGTGCCACCTCCCTTGACGCCGCCTTCAAATCTCACCTACATTCGCCCGTGAATTAAGGAGAAGAGCCATGAGGTTCGGATTTCACCTGTTCATGGTCGACCCTGCCGAGTTTCTAGATATCGCCCGCACTGCCGATGAGTGGGGCTGGGACAGCATTCAGGTTGCCGACGCCCCTTTTTTCCCCGAGGTGACCTC
>DASVHW010000096.1 GCA_036382395.1 Candidatus Binatia bacterium
GTGATCCTGCTCGATTCCATCACCCGTCTGGCGCGCGCTTACAACACCGTGGTGCCCTCTTCCGGCAAGGTGTTGACCGGCGGTGTGGACGCCAATGCGCTGCATCGCCCCAAACGTTTCTTCGGCGCGGCGCGCAACATCGAAGAGGGCGGCTCGCTGACCATCATCGCCACCGCGCTCATCGATACCGGCTCGCGCATGGACGACGTGATCTTTGAAGAGTTCAAGGGCACGGGCAACTGCGAAATTATTTTGGACCGCAAGCTGTCCGACAAGCGCGTCTTCCCGGCCATCGACATCCAGCGCTCCGGCACCCGCAAGGAAGAGCTCATCATCCCCAAGGAAGACCTGCAGCGCATCTGGGTGCTCCGCAAGGTGCTCAACCCGCTGTCGCCGGTCGAAGCGATGGAACTGCTCATCGACAAGCTCAGCAAAACGCCGAATAACGGCACGTTCCTGTCGAACATGAGCAGTCTCTAGGCGTAAGGCGCAAGGAAAAAGCCCGGTCCTCGCGACCGGGCTTTGCTTTTCCGCTGACATCCCGAACGGAACTACGCGACTGCCTTCCCCGCCTTCGTCTTCGGAATAAAGTAAACGTCCGTGGGCTTGAACTGTGCCAGGCGGCGGAACTTCGCCCGCACCGGCATGCCCACCTTGATCTCCTTTTCGGTGAGCCCGACCAGGCGCGTCAGCAGCAGGGTATTGACGCCATCGAACTCGATCAGCGCCAGGTTGAACGGCGTTTCCTTCAAGAAGCTTTCCGAGCCGAAGTAGCACGTTGTCCAGGTGTGGACGCGCCCTTCGAGGGGCAGTTCGTACCAGCGCGTCTCGGCGCCGCACTCCATGCAGTAAGCGCGCGGCGTAGCGAAGCGATATCCGCACCTCTTGCACTCGCTGCCCATCAGCTTGCCTTGGGCCAGCCCGGTGAAAAAGGGTGTGTCTTCCGCATAGCTGTTGAGGTAGTCGACGGTGTAGCGCTCCTTGACCAGCAGCGGGTCGGTACAGAACACCACTGCGCCCGTGTCAACCTCCGGCAAGCGGATCTTGTCGTAGACCGGCTTCGTACCGGCCGGCGACTTCGCGGTTGGCTTCGCCGCGACCTTTTTCTTTGTGACTGCTGCTCTGCTCATCGTGCCCTCCGGGCCTTGGACGCCGGGCCGTTGGTGGAAGTACTTTCGAGAATGCTCACGGTGACGTAAGTTCCCGTGCCCGCGTGGCTGTGTATTGCGCCCCGCATGCCGCGTTTGCCCCGCCCGCGTTTCTGCTTCACTTGTATGGTGGCATCGCCGGCGTTGTGCTTGGCGATGGCGCCTTGGAGCTGCCAGAACGCAAAGACTGCCTGCATCAGCCCGGTGGCGCCCACGGGATGGCCGCAGGCCAGAAGGCCCCCCGACGGATTGACCGGGATCTTGCCCGTCAGATCGGCATGGCCTTGCTCGACGAATTTACCGCCGTCACCGTAGCGGCAGAGGCCCATGTCCTCGTACGTCTGGATCTCGCTCGAGGTGTAGGCATCGTGCAGTTCGACGAAGTCCACGTCCTCGCGCGGATCTTCGATGCCCGCTCGCTCGTACGCCATCTTCGACGCCATGCGTCCGGCGCGGAAGCTGTGTACGCCCGGGTACTTCAGGCCCTTGTACCAGCTTGCGTCTTCGTGCTTGAGCAGGGGCACCGCGCCGTGCGGCCGGTCGGACATGCGCATCGCGTCGGAACCCTGGCCCACGCCGATCACCTTGACCGGGTTGTCGCAGACCTTCTCCGCCACTTTCTCGCTGGCCAGGATGCAGACGGCAGCGCCGTCGGACATGGTGCAGATGTCGAGCATCGTCAGCGGATACGCAACCATCGGAGAGCGGAGCACGTCCTCCACGGTGAGGTCGTAGTGGTGCTGAGCCCACCTGTTGTTCAGGGCATTGCGGTGGTTCTTGACGCTGACCTGCGCCAACTGCTTCGGCGTGGTGCCGAACTCATGCATGTGCCGGACCACCATCATGGCGTAGTAGCCGCTGTAAAAACCGCCCACCGGAAAATCAAAGTTGGTGTCGCTGGCCAGGGCGATGAACTCATTCCCCTTCCAGGTGTTTACCCGCGACATGGTTTCAAACCCGATGGCGACCACGCAGTCCAGCCAGCCGGACGCGATGTGCCGCCACGCTTCCTGGAAGCAGAGTCCGCCGGTGGCGCCGCCTCCTTCCACCCGGATCGTGGGCTTGGGCACCAGCCCGCACATGTCCACGGCCATGATTCCGGCCATCAACTGGCGAGTGAAGTGATCGCTGAAGTAGCTGACCACCGATCCATCGATCCTATCCTTGGTCAGCCGCGGGCAATCGTTCATCGAGTAATCGAATGCCTCTTTCACCATCTTACGGAATGATTTTCGCGGGTCGGCCTTGGTGAACTTGGTGATGCCACCCGAGATCATGTAGACAGGACGCATGCGCACCTCCGTGCGGGTGTGGGCTGCAACCGGCATCGTTGTCTG
>DASVHW010000097.1 GCA_036382395.1 Candidatus Binatia bacterium
TTCGTCGCTTACATCGCGGCCTCGACATACCAGCCGAATCGCTCATCAAACCCACGGTGCGATCGACTCGCCGCCGCGCCCGCCGGACGGCGGCGTGATGGTGGCGATTGGCGCAGGGCATAGTCCCTCTTCCTTGAGAGGACCATTGTGCCCTCCGAAGCGGCGCTCTAAGCGCGCAGGTGACGCCGAGCCGTGATGATTGAATATCTTCGGATGGTTGGAGAGGTCCGGCAGACCCTCCAGGCGCACAGCGCCCCCGCTGTTCTCAGCCTCCCGCCGCTGGTGTCGGCGACCCCTCACTCGGCCAGCTAAGATTGCAGTCACCGATCAATGCTAGAAGAGGGGACGTTGCGACAATTCGGACATTCCAATCCCTTTTGTCAGTCGCACTGTCCGATCTGACGCAACGTCCCCTTGCACGCCGAAGGTCTTGCATTGCGATATTCTTTCCACCAACGGCGCCGAGTTCTCACCGATGCATGCATGCAAGACCCTATTCTGTCGTCGTCAGATCTCCAGGGCCTGTCGGTAAGTTTGCATCCTGGTGAGGGGCCGCCCTCACGCTGGTGCGTCAACGTCGTGCTCGATGGCGTCAAGGGCCGCGAGCCGCTCGTCGCTTTCGCCAACGAGTTCAACCAGCTTCTGGCGCACGAAATGGCGATCCAGTGATACGCCCTGATCGCGAAAGATCGCCTCAACGTCCGCGAGATCCTTGCGTCGGAAGAACATCAGCTTGAGGACGACAAGATCCTCCGGGCCGAGAATCCATAGTGGACGCCCCAGGAGGCTTACTTGACGCTTTCGCGCTGCGATCTCAGCGTAATAGGGAATGGCCGGCACGAACACGTCCACGCGCAGGCCGTGGACCGAGCCGCGGAACTGTCCGCCCGAGCAGGCGTGTGCACGGAGGCTCGCCGCATCATCAGCGACGAAACCTGCGTCGGTGAGTACCGCCAGGGCCGGCGCCAAGTCGGCCTCGGGTGACACAAAGATGTTTACGTCCACATCGACGGTGGCCCGAGGCACAGCGTAAAACCCGAGCGCAATCGCTCCCCCGACGGCGTAGGGCAGGCCACCTCGTTCGAGAGTGTCCGCGACGGACCGGGCAACTTCGGCAGCGGTCCAGGACTCAGGCATGGTGTCGCTGCGCCGCCAGGCGGCGCAATAACGTGCGGGTGGATGCCGGAACGGGATCAATGCGCTTCAAGCGTGCGTCGCGCTCCGGAGCGCCGTGGAGGAGTTGCAACGCTGCGCGACACGCCGTCTCGATTGCACGCGCACGTTCCTCGATCGACCGATCGCACCACGCTGGAGCTGGCTGTATTCGCGGCCACCGTGTTCCCCTGCCCATGACATCTGTCTACACCTCGCGGATGGGTGCGACAAGGCGGCGGGACGATGTCTCGATGATCGCTCCGTTACTCGAGCAACTGCGCACGGAGGCCAAATTTTGGATCAGCGACGACGTTGTTCGTCGAGCGCTGCAACTTGCGGGAGAATAGCGCCGCCCGCCGTTCATCTTGGCCTGCTGAATCTGCCATACTCAGGCCGAGACGGCATCGAAGGCGAATTGACCGTTCGCATCCGTCCGAGCCGAGAGAGTCGTCGTCCCCTTCAGCTCAACAACCACGCCCGGTACCGGTAGGCCGTAGTCGTAGTCGTAGTAGCGAATCGCCGCGCTGATGTGAACGGGGCAGCCGTTCAACGCATTGTTCACGGCCGCGAGAATCTCATCGACGGTGCGGTGGCTCCGCGATCGCAGTCACTTCTCGTTCTTGGCCGGGCGCGGACGCCGTGTTACGGTACCGGCGTGAGTGGGCAGGACGCTGTTGAGAAGATTCTTGCGCCCTTTCTCGTGCATGGAATCTGCAAGAGTGAGGCGGAGGCACTGAGCATGCTGGCACGGGACTATGCGCAGCGCCAAATGCAACGCTATGCCGACCGAGTAGCCCATTTCCGCTCCCTCTACCAGACATCAGTGGAGCAGTTTGCAGGTCAGGTCGGCGCGCTCTGCGGCGGGCGCGGGGAGATCGCCGCATTGGCCCGTCTCGACACCGCGGCGCAGGTCGTACAGGCGGAAGACGACCTCGAAGAGTGGGAAGCGGCCGAACGATTCCTCGCTCGCTGGCAAGCAGTAGAAGCAGACCTGCAAGATGCTGCCGCAGCTTGAGGCACTGCTGCGCGCTTCTCCCAAGGTTGCATCGTTTCACGTCGTCGACAACGACCCGATCGACGAAGCCAACTTTCTCTTCAAGCTCCGGAATTCCCCTGGCGGCTCGTTTCATTTTCAGGAAGGCTCGAACACCACGCCAATCATCGCGGAGCTACACTTCGCGGTCGATGGGTGCATCCAGGCCGAGCACAGTCACTAGGGCCACCCGAACTTCTTCCCACCGGAGCGCTGGGAAGCTGCAGATCCACGGACCGAGATCTCGTGCGGTAACG
Source organism: Candidatus Binatia bacterium (assembly GCA_036382395.1). NCBI lineage: Bacteria > Candidatus Binatota > Binatia (SeqCode) > Binatia bacterium. The sequence goes on from DASVHW010000097.1 coordinate 2,446, forward strand.
GAGCGGATCCACTCCGGCTTAAGCACGGAGGCAACGCCGAGCCCTTCGTTGGGGTTCAGCACCACTTCCCACGGGAGTCCGCGGATCTGTGTTGAGAATGGAATGACGGGGAGTTCACTCACCGAGCGGAGCAGCGAGTCGCGTCCAAGAACCAGTACCGGGCGGCGTTTGTCAGGCGAATAAAAACGATACCAGCGGATATCGCCCCGCCTCAGCTCTCGTCGGGCCATGCGTCGTCGGCATCCAGCGGGCCATGCGGTCCGTGCTCTGCCCACTCGCGAAGAATTCGGCTTTGCTCTTCAGCGGACAGCTCCAATTCATCGGATGGGAGCGGCTCGAGCGTCACACGCACGCGCTGGCCCTCCAGTGGAGGTACAGGTTCATCGAGAGCTACAGTGCTGCCGTGAACGACGCCGGTAACAGCCGTATGCATGATGGCAATATGCCCTCCCACGCGCCGCTGTGCAACTGCGCGCGATTGGTCCCGGCGGCGGCGCTCAGACCCCCACGTCATGCGAGACTCCCCTCATTTCTTTGAGCAGCTTTTTCGTCCTCAAGAATCGCCCCTACAAGGCCGTGATAACCCCTGCGCGGCGTCGCTCGTCAATGCATTTCAGCCGCAAGTGCTAGATGCCCTGTAGCTCGGTCGGAGCCTCAGCCCTCCGCCGCTGGTGTCGGCGACCCCTCACTTGGCCAGCTGAGATTGCAGTCGCCAATCAGAATTGCCTCGAAATCCTGGTTCGCGGCAGTGGCCGAGATCGGGTCGAAGGCGATGCTGCCTGGCTGGCAGGTCCCTGCCAAAATCAGGGGTTGAGTTACTGACTGGTTGACTGCTGCGCTTGGAACCGGAACGAAGATCCAGTCCGAACCGCAGGCATCGGCGACCGGGAAGCGCGTGAGTAAGCCTACTGTGTACTGGCCGATCAGATTCATATCATCCTCGGTGATCGTGCCGTCCCCTGACACATCGCAGCTTAGCTGTTGTCCCGGATTGGGAGTGCCCTGCCCAACGGAGAATTGGAGCGCCCGAACGGCATCGCTTATGTCGATGGCCCCCTCGGCGCCGCCCATCTTGGCCGGCTGGAGTTGCCACGACCCGGCCGAGACGGCATCGAAGGCGAATTGGCCGTTCGCATCCGTCTGAGTCGAGAGAGTCGTCGCCCCCTTCAGCTCAACGGTCACGCCCGGTACGGATACGCCGTTGCTGTAGTAGCGAATCGCCCCGCTGATGCTGTGGGCCGGTGTGGGCGTCACCTGATCAGGACACCCATCTAGGGCGTTGTTCACCGCGGAAAGGATCTCATTGACGGTGATCTGGCCGTCTTGGTTAGCGTAGCCGGCTTCGCACATCGTGACCGCCGTGTTCCCGAGGGCGATGTTCACCATCGTCAGGATCTCGTCGACGGTGACCTGCCCGTCGCCGTTGCAGTCACCGATGCACGTCGTTGGTGAGGCTGGGACCGAGTTGTACTCGTACGCGCCGATGGAGCAGCTTGTGGCGCCATCACCCGGCCGGACGTAGCCACGTTGGTCGAGCTTGTTCACGGGCGGTTCCGCGCAGACGGTTTCGTTGCCGGCGTTGATCGCCGGGCTGCCCGCTTGGATCGCGATGGTTTGGGTCGGTCCGCCGTTATTCGCCAAACCCGCGAGCATTGGGTTCCTCTTGCTGAGAGAAGTTCCCGAAAACCCGCAGGAACCATCGTCGTCGATGTTGTGGCCGCCATCAATAACGACGCCGTCGCAATTGCCGCCCGAGGTGCTATTGGCGACGATGGTGTTGGTGACGGTGGCTGTGCCCGTGCCCGAGTCGTTGAAGATGCCGCCGCCACTGTAGACCGCGCTATTGCCGGAGAACGTGCTGTTCGTGACCGTCAGCGTGCCATATCCGCTGTAGATGCCGCCGCCGTGGCCGCCGCTATTGCCGATGCCCGAGCTATTGCCGAAGAAGGTACTGTTGGTGACGGTCAACGTCCCGTAGCTATCGATGCCGCCGCCGCCGACCGAGCTATTGCCGGAGAAGGTGCTGTTGGTCACCGTCAGCGTGCCGAAGTTTGCGATGCCGCTGCTGCTATTGCCCGAGAAGCTGCTGTTGGTGACGATGACCGTGCCGCTGCTGCTGTCGATGCCGGCGCCGGTATTGCCGGAGAACGTGCTGTTGGTAACGGTCAGCGTGCCGCTGTTGGGAACGACAATGCTCCCGAAGTTAATGATCCCGCCGTAATAATTGCCGGAGAACGTGCTGTTGTTAACAACAGTCAGCGTGGCGCCAGTGGTGGCGATGCCGCCGCTGTTGTCTAAGAACGTGCTGTTGGTGACCGTCAGCGGGCCGCTGCTGCTGGCGCCGATGCCGATGCCGTAGCTATTGCCGGAGAAGGTGCTGTTCGTGACGGTGACCGCGCCGTTGTCACTGGAGATGCCGCTGCCGCCGCCGGCCGCGCTGTTGTCGGAGAAGGTGCTGTTGGTCACCGTCAGCGTGCCGCCGCTGGTGTAGATGCCGCCGCCGCCCTCAAAGCTGGCTGTGTTGCCGTTGGCGATGGTCATGTTCCGGACCGTGAACTTGACGCCAGTGTTCACGGAGAAGACGCCCACGCTGTTTCCGCCGCTGATCGTGATCAGACTCCCGCCGTCAATGGTGGTATCGGCGCTAATGGCCTTGGTGCTGGTGACGGTAATCGTGGCGGCGCCACCGCAGTTGAAGGTCACAGTCCCGGCGAAACTCGCGCCCCCTGGCAGGCACGCATCCAGCGCTGACTCGGTGCAGCTCGCAGCCGTGCCGGTGCCAACGACGCACTGTGGCGTCGGTGTGATTGTGAAGATCTTGGTCGGAGTGGACGTGGGCGTCAGGGTCGCGCACGAGCAGCAACCGTCGGCATTGTTGGGGGGGAATGGCGCGCAGGCTTCGTTGGATGCGCACTGCGGATTTTGAATGCATCCGCCACCCCCAGGAACGGAACAGCCAGGCGCGATTGTGGACGGCGGTGGACATTGGTTCCTGCAATAGGGCGTGCCCGTGGGCGCGCACGTCGCCGTCCCCGTCGGAGGGGGTGTTGGGGTAATTGTAGGCGTGGGTGTGTCGGTCGGTGTCGGCGTGCGTGTGGCAGACGGCGTTGCCGTCGGGGTCGGAGTGCTCGCAGATGTGCTCGTCGGGCTAAGCGTCCAAGTAGGTGTCGAGGTGGACGTATTGATTGAGGTACTGGTCGGGGTGTTGGTTTGGGTCGGGGTCGGCGTCTGAGTCGGAGTACTCGTTCCAGTCGCCGTGGGCGTGAAGGTCGGCGAAGGTGTGTTCGTCGGCGTCGTTGTCGCCGTGAACGTTGGTGTGGGCGAGAGCGTCGGAGTAGCCGTTGGTGTGTCGGGGAGCGCAGGAGTTAGCGCGAGCGACGCTGTGGCACTCGTGACAAACTCGCCTGCGTGACCTACGACGGCAGCGTAGTCGCCTAGTTGATTCACCTGCACGTTATCCAAGAGCAAAATTGAGCCGGTTTCACCCGGTATATCGATCCCATTGAATTGCCACTGATAACTTAATGGGGCTGGCCCACTTGCATCTACCCCAAGGGCGACATTGTCGCCCAATGCCACCGTCCGACTCTGCGGAGAGGTCAGAATAGCAATGGGTATGTCAGATGAGCCGGCTGTAAAGTCCGCTGTTTGGCTACCATTGAGATTGGAAATCGATTGTTCTTGCGGTTCGGAAACGGAGTTATTTTCCAAAATAGCAACCGTGTAATCCCCCCCACTGGTCAGGTAAGGAAATGAATAGTTTCCATCAACGTCGGTGACGGTAAACGCCAGAGGCGAGGCGACAGATGAAGCTGCAACTCCATTGAGGCGCCCTGCGCCAACGGCAGGTCCTGCGCCGCTTACGGTCGTTCCGGTCAGCGCTATGGGCACTCCACTGATTGCATTGCCGGTCGCGTCAGTAACCTTACCGGAGATGGAGTTCTGTGGCGATCCATTACCCCACAATGGGCTCTCGTTTGGTGCCCGTGTATACGGATCGAGTTTCTGCGGGTCCAATGGCTGCCAGCCATACGGATCGACGGGGATCCACGTGCCACTGAAGTTTTTCCTGACTTCAAAATGCAGGTGAGCGGTTCCTACCCCGCCTCCGGTGCCCTCGTGCCCCACCCACGCGACAACCTCTCCTCTGCAAACGTGTCCTGGTGCGTGAAAATGCTGATTCCTCTCCGCGTGCAAAATCCAGGTTCGATAACCGTTGCCATGATCGATTACCAACGGATTATATTTTCCAACGCCCATGCCATACACATCATTATCCGATGTTGGCTGGACGAGCACTTCACCCTCAGCCGGAGCACGGATTGGAGTTCCCTCACTAGCGTTGAAATCAATTCCGGCATGGCCGTCGTAGCTTAAGAAGTTCAAGCCGGTGTATGCACCGTTGAGCGAGAAAGGCTTCGCACCTGCGTATGAGATCTTTCCGATTTCATCGTCGGGATTTTCGATTCCAATGGAAGCCAACCCTTCCTCGCCAGTAAATGCCGTCACGGTGAGATCGTGAGCACCTATTCCATAATACGGGGCACTTGACGGGATGTGATGGTCGAATACCGAGTTTATTAGCTTGTCAGCAGGACCGCGCTTACTGGAAAGCGGGAAAGCCAGGTAAAAATCTGTGGTGGCCGCGGAACAGGTGACGTTGAAAGTGAACTGACCAGATGGGATTCCGCTCGGGTTTATCACTTCCACACTCCAGTTGTGCGCCAAAGTCGTGAAAGTCGGATTAATGACGATTTGAGTCGGACTGATTGAGCTAATGGGCCGATTGGTCAACGGTGCTTCTCCAGTGCTCAAATCACGCAGGGTAACCGTCGCGTCCGATGCGAAGTTGGTACCAGTAATCGCGAAAGGCTGAGAACTGTTTGATCCCACAGGCTGACTCGGGTTGACTGCGCTGATCGAAGGCTTCACCGCGCCAATGGGAGATGCGACAGTAAACGGGAACTGCCCGGACCCCACCGGCCCTGGATTGACTACTTCGGCGCTCCAGCTGTGCGCCGCAGTTGTGAATGTAGGATTGATGACAATGTCGGTGCTTTTGAACGAGCTAATCGACTGATTCGTTAAAGGCGGCCCGCCGGTAGTTAGGTCACGCAACGTCACGGTTGCTCCGGAGACGAAATTGCTTCCAGTAATCTTAAACGGCTGCGGGTTATCTGATCCTGTTGGCGTCGCTGGAGTCACGCTGCTGATTGACGGCGATCGAGGCGCGCTCGCCTGCACCTGGAACTGGACCGTGTTGGAGGCCGTCGGCGCGGTGACCTGCGCCGACCACGTCGCGGTGTGATTCGTGAAGTTGGCCGTCACCTTGATCTGGCTGCTGCTCACGAACGTCACCGCCTTCGGATATGGCCCCTGGCTGTTGGTCACATCCCACAGCGTCACCGTGCACCCGGGCACAAAGTTGCTCCCGTTGATCGTGATCGTGTGCGGATCAGAGACCCATGGCAGCGGATTCGGTGTAATGCTGCTGATCACCGGGGCGACCTCCGCGGCCTGCACCTGGAACTGCACCGTGTTGGAGGCCGTCGGTGCGGTGACCTGCGCTGACCACGTCGCGGATGACGCTCAGCCCACGGACAGGCTTCATCCTGATGGTCTTTCGCTGCCAGGTGATGCTCCATTCGTCGCCGTCACGAAAAAGAACTGGGAATCCGGGTGCGCTGTCGGCATCGCCACCCTTGGATCGCATCACCAAGGACGCGGGCTTCCCATCGCCCAAGGCGCGGGCCTGCGCGAGATAGCCCTGCATCCCCAACCGCTCGTAGGTGGCGATCGCAGAAGCCAGCAGCTTCGCTGCCCGCCGTGCATCAGTGCCCTGGTTCCTTCCCAACAAGGCGGCCGCGAAGGCGTGCTCGGTTTGAGCAACATGCGGCACCGCTTGCATGTCCTTGTTCATCTTGAGCGCCGCCTCGAAGTGGCGGACCGCTGTCGACCACTGCCCCATGGTCGAGGCCAACAGGCCGAGGTAGTAGGAGGCGGACCCTCCCGAACCGATTCCCAGGATGGCGATGATGTGCCGCGATGCAAAAGGCACCAGCATCTCATAAAGGATCGAGGCGCGCGCTGCGTTTCCTAGCGCTGCGCACACCTCCGCGAGCAAGGCGATTGCCGTGAGCCAGTGCGCGTCGCGGAACAGATCGGCGAAATCGTTGCGCGCCAGGTAATCGAACTCGTGACGGGCGTCGGTTGCGTTCCCTGTCGCGGCCGAGATCGCCGCCACGCCCACCGGCCACAGCCATACGTTCTGCATGCTCTCGGTGAATTCTTTGGCGACCGCCTCGACCTCCCCCAATCTTCCCTGCAGCCGCCGTAGCGCAAAGAGCTGAGCGCCGTAGATCAGCAAGGCGTCGGCATCCTGCAGCGTCACGCCGATGCGCAGCGCTTCCGTGGCCAGTCGCTCGGCATCGTCGAACCGGCCGAGCATTGCCGCTCGCATCGACCGCATCACGAGCTCGTGGCACCGGAGAGCCGGCTGCTTCAATTGCTCCACGAGCTTGGCGAACGCTTGAATTTGTAGGTCGGCCTCTCGAACGAGGCCAAGCTCCAGCAAGTCGCTGATGAGCCACGCGATCGCCTGCGCCGTGAGTTCCAGATCATGAGCCTTGCGGGCGAGCGCTACCGCTTCGCTGGCATCGTCGCGTCGTTGCTCGATGTTTTCCGGCGTCCACAGTGCAAATCGGCGGCTCAACAGCACCTGAGCCAACACGGCCGGGTCATGCGAGCGGCGGGCAACAGCCACAGCTTGGCGGATTGGTGCGCGGCGTTCGTCAGTCGGGAGGTGATATAGTTCCTCCGCGAGCCGTGCCTGCACGCGTGCGCGCAGCCCGCGCTGACTGGCGGGCAAGCTCTGGAGCGAGCCTTCCAAGAGGCTGATGAGAGTGTGGTTGACCACGCCGGTGTCACCCCAACTCCGAGCGTCACTGTAACCGAGTGCGACCCGGGCAAGCAGCTCCGGCGCGTCGAGCTGGCGCGCCAGCTCTGCCGCTTGCTCCAGATTCGCGCGCGCCTCCAGTTTGCGCCCGGCGCGTCGTTGTGCCGACGCCAAGCCGAGCAGTAGCTCGCAGTGCAGCGCAGGGTCCGGCGCCGAGCGCAGCAAGACGGTCCGGGCCAGCTCATAGGAGCCCACTGCATCGTCATGCTGATGGAGTGCGCTGAATCGGCTGGCGGCTTGCAGGGCATAGTCGATCGCCTGAGTGGCATCCTCAGCCGCGCCGGTTTGGGCGAAATGATGCGCCAGTTGGGTGAAGTGCGGCTCCAAGGCGCCAGCGTATAGTTCTTCGATAGCCCGTGCGGCGGCACCGTGAAAGCGAACCCGCTCAGCGTTGGCGAGCTGCCGATAGACTGCGTCCGAGGTTGCCGCGTCCGCAAATCGGAACGCGTCGGGATCGCCCTCAACCCTCGCCACAACTCCCGCACGCTGTGCCTCATCGAGTAGTTCAAGCAGCCTGGTCCGTGTTGGCCGCCCATCCATAGCGCGAGCCAAGAGACCCAAACGGAACTCTCGTCCTACGACTGCCGCGACAGCAATGCACTGCTGACAGTCAGCCGAGAGTCGGGGAAGCAATGGCGTTGTTGGTTCTTGGATCAATCCGCAGTCCCTTACGAGTGAGGCGCTACGTTGTCAGCCGTCTCGTTCCGGAAACAGTTCTCTGATCGGAACGCCGAAGGCTTTGGCAATATCGGCGATGACGCGCAGGGTCGGATTGCGCTCGCCGCGTTCGACGCCGCCGATGTACGTCCAGTGTCGGTTCGTTCGTTCCGCAAGTTTTTCCTGGCTCCATCCGCGAGCCTTGCGCAGTTGCCGCACCCGCTCGCCGAACCTGTGCTGGGCCGCCTTCACGGTCCAGAGTCATCGCTAGAGACAGCCTATGGGTCTAGAGACTATGAGTATTACTTCGGTCTGGTGGTCAATTGCAAGAATTGAAGCGCTGTTCCCCTTTTGCGAGGCTCCCGATGCGGAAATCAAAGCCCCCGCACACCTGCCAACAAAAGCACAAACGCCGCGGCGCCGTCTATCCGTAATCTTACGGAATCACGGCGTGATGTGTCACCACCTGTTATGATCTTCCGCAGAAGAAACGAGGGCGTTTGTCGCCTGGCAAATGGCGGAGCGCCTATGGTTCGCACAACGAGAGCCAACGCGCAGGCCGGCCAGACATGACCCGCTGAGGACAACTTTGGCAGAACTCGCCGCGCGATCATGATGGCTGTCGTGCGTACCCGGCTCGTGGCTTCGCCTAGCCCGGACTATTCACAAACATCGAGACGACTTTGCGGAAACGTGCCTCGATACGCCGCCGAAAGAAGGCGGCTACTCGGCATGAACGGGAAACACTCTGTACGTTCAAAGACAACCCGTTCGGCCCGAGTAGGAGCCCATCTTCTGGGCTCCGTATCGAGGGCGCCTCTGTGGTTCATGAATGATCCGGGCTAGGGAGAGTGGTGATCGCCAGCCGGCACTCCTGGTTACAGATGTACTTCCAGCGTCAGCGCTTCGTACCGGACCCGTGGGGCTTTCCTTGTTCCCGGTCCACGGCGCGGCTCCATGTCGACCAGCCCGAGCGAGGCCAGCAGGTCGAGATCATCGGCAACGTTCTTCACATTACGGCCCGTGAGTTCGGCTAAGGCTCGCACCGACTCCGGCTGATGGTCATGAATCGACTTCAGGATCTCCAGACGCTTTGGGGTGAGGACTTTGCCGACTTCGCGCACGTCAGGAAAATAGACCCAACCGGTCTCAGGTTTCATCTTTCTGCCGGCTTCAATGTGGCCGATGACCTCGCCAGCCTCTTTGAAAATCTGCCCCGGCGGGGCGATGCCAATTTTGATACGTTTCACTTTCATGGAGATCCTCACATTCTAATGCCCTGGGCTTTGAGGTGCTGAGCAACCTCCTGACGGAACTGGATACACCTCCTTCTTCTAAGGTCTGGTGGCGACAGGCCTCTGTGCCTGTCGCCAGTTGGCTGGTACAGTCGACCATGGATGCAGCATCCAGAGGAAACGATGGTCCGATCTGCTGGCCTACCCGTGGCTGGGCGTTCGCGAGGATCCCCCGCGGCAGGCACGGAGGCCTGCCGCCACTGGTCCTGGGGCAACGCAGTTCATCTTCATCTGCAACTTAGCGCTTATGGGGCGCAGCATGCTGCGCCGCTACAGGGCAAGGCAATATGCCAGGCAAGGCTACGTCAGGCGCCGCAGCTCGCTCAACTGCCGTCCCATGGTGCGCATACCGTCCTCGGCAACACGCCATACACGCCATACGCCACCGTGAGTTGACCCTCCGGGTACGCTCCTTTATGCTTCCGAAGCGGCTTGCGCCGCGTGTTCTATGCCAGCGATCACGTTGGGCCTTGCCGAGGTCGAAGAGAGGCTGCGTGCGCTGCGGCGGCGCCTGAACTTCGTCACCGCTCAGCACAGTGCCTACCTTGGGACGAGCCTTGTGCTCCTGGCGGCGGCGCTCCTGATCATCCTGGGGCTGCGGGCTTCGGCCTCCGTATTCCGTATCGCGGCATGGAGCAGCACACTGGTGGTCATCGGTGCGGGCGCGGCGTGCGTCGTCCACGCGCGACGGCATTGGCTGGATGTACGGGCCACTGCCCATCTGGTTGATGAACGTGGACAGCTCACGGATCGCCTGGCCACTCTCGTCGATCTGCGTCTGCGGCCGCGCCCGTCACGCCTCGCGCCGGTCCTGGTCGCGCAAACCCTGGCCTTAGGGCCGCGCTGGCAAGCGCAGCGCATCGCACCGCGCCGGATTCCGCGCTCCGCCTTGCTTGTGATCGCCTCACTCCTGGCGCTCGGCGCAACCACGCTCGTCGAGCGCCATACGTCACCACCGGTTTCCCCCGCGGCGGCAAGCCCTAGCGCCGCGCTGGTAGCTTACAGCGGGCCCGGGTCGGTGAGGCCGTCATCCGCCGGAGGCGCGACAACAACTGATTCAACGGCAAGACAGGGAGGTTCGCAGCTGCGGAGCGACCTTCGCCCTGGTGAAGACTCCGGATCCGGACCAAGCCCGAAAATGGACCAAGGCGGCCCGTCTGATACGGCTGTCGGGTCGACCGCGCCGAAGGACGGATCGGCGTCGCTGACCGGTCGCCTCCAACAGGCGATCCACCACGCCTTCGGCGCCGAGACGCCGGACACTAAGGACGAACTCGCCTCACGATCGGGTACCTCCAGTGATGCAGGGCGGGCACAAAAGGATCATGACGCCCGACCTCACAGCGGTACCGAGATGTCTGGGAACGCAAGCGATACGGATCACGAGAAAGGCCGTGATCGGTCGCCATCCGGCAGCGGCGCTGCTCAACGCGAGGGTGGATCAGGCGCGCCTCAGAACTTTGAGGGCTCCTCCCCCAGCGCCGGTGAGGGCTCCAGCCCGCAAGGGCTCATGCAACCGAATGCAGGAAACCTGGCCGCGGGCGACGGCGGATCGAAACGGTTCAAGCTGACGATCACTTCCTTTATCCACGCCGTCGAGCAGCGCGACACCCCGCCGCGCGGCACGGGGACGCGCGCCGGCTCAGCTGGCCCTGCCGAAAGCGAGAGCGGCGGTGGCATGGCGTTGAACGATCGCCAACTCACCGACGACGCCTTGCGCAAAGCCGAAATCCCACCGGAGTATGAAGATCTAGTCAGACGCGTCTTCTCTTCGAGGACTGGGCAATGAGCGCGGACACTGCGCAGCGTGCCGTGCAGGACTTTCAGGCCGTCTTCCAGCGTCTGCGCGATCAGCTTCACGGCGTGATCGTCGGGCACCGCAACGCCCTCGATCAGATACTCGTGGCATTCTTCGCCGGTGGCCACGTGTTGATCGAAGGCGTTCCGGGAACGGGGAAGACGCTGATTGTGCGAACGTTGGGCGAGGCACTGAACCTGTCGTTCAATCGGATCCAGTTCACGGTGGATCTGATGCCGGCGGACATCACGGGCACACGCATGGTGATGGAGGAAAACGGCCGGCGCGAATTCACCTTTATGCCCGGTCCGCTCTTCGCCCACGTGCTGCTCGCGGACGAGATCAACCGCTCGACCCCGAAGACGCAGTCGGCCCTGCTCGAGGCGATGGCGGAGTTGCAGGTTACCGTTGCGGGCACCACGTACCGCTTACCGCCGCCGTTCTTCGTCCTGGCCACCCTCAACCCGATCGAGATGGAAGGCACTTATCCGCTGCCGGAAGCGCAGCTCGACCGGTTCTTTTTCAAGGTCATGCTCGGCTATCCGGACCATGCCGACCTGCAGCGTATCATCGGGAGCACCACCGGACCGGCGCTGCCGACTGCCGCACCGGTCTTTGCGCGCGAGGAGGCAGCGGAACGGATCGAGGCCCTGCGCGCCCTGGTGCGCGAGGTCTTGGTGGCCCCGCATCTGGAACAGTACGCCGCGGCCCTGGTGCGGGCAACATTGCCGGCTGATTCAAAGCTCGCGCCAAGCCAGACCACACTGCTGCGGCCCGATGAACAGATCAACCGCTACGTGAGCTTCGGCTCCAGCCCGCGCGGCGGACAAGCTCTGCTGCTCGGCGCCAAAGTGCGCGCTTTGCTCGACGGGCGGGTAAATATCACCTACGACGACATCGATCAGGTGGCGATCCCGGCCCTCAATCATCGCTTGGTCCTGAACTTTGCTGCCGTCGCGGACGGGATCGAACCGCGCTCACTGATCGAGCGCGTGCTCCATGCAGCCCGAACACTCCGGCACTGAGGCCGTAGCGCCACCGCCCACGGCGGCGCTCGCAGCCGTGCTGGCGCCGGCGTTTTTGCGCAAGCTCGATCGCCTGCATTTGACCGTACGCCGCTCTCTGAGTACGCGCCCCGGCAACACGCCAATGCCGCGTGGGGCTCAGGGTTCGGGCATCGAACTCGAGAACTACCGTGCTTACGGCGCGGGTGACGACCTGCGCCACCTGGATTGGAACGCGTACGGTCGCTTGGACCAACTGCTGATCAAGACCTTTCGCGCCGAGCGTGAAGCCCCCCTGCACCTGTTCATCGATACGTCAGCCTCGATGGCATTTCCAACTGCCGACGACAAGTTCGTCTTCAGCCTGTGCCTGGCGGCAAGCTTCGCCTACGTCAGCCTGCGCCGGAACGATCCGGTGCGCATCGTCGGCCTCAGCGAAGTCTGGCCACAGCGGCACTTGGGCTCGCCGTTTTTCCGCCACCGTGACGCCTTGCTGCGGTTACGGGATTTTCTGCTGCAGTTGCGGCCGTACGGCAAGACCGCCCTGGCTGCTGGCATCGCCGCCGCTCTCCGCGACCATCGGTCCCCGGGCGTCGCTGTGGTGATCTCAGATTTTCTCATGGAGCCGGAGATGTATGAAGCCGCGTTGCAACAGCTGGCGGCGCGGCGTTTCACCGTCGCGGCGCTACGCGTCATTGGGCCGGGAGAACGGGATCCCTCCTCGCTGTTTCGCCGCGGCCGACTGACCGATGCCGAGACCGGACGGCAGCGATTCATCACCCTCAGCCAGGACAATCTCATACGCTACCAGCAAGCGCTCGCCGCACATCTGGAGCGGCTGCAGGAATTCTGCAACCGGTGCGAAATCGTCTACTCCACGACAGACACGGACGCCGGCCTGGAGCAGATTCTGTTCCGGGATCTGCCGGCGTTGGGGCTGCTGCGGTGAAGAGAAGTCCTGAGTGCTGAGTGATCAGAGACCAAGATATGCGGAGTTGAAGAACCCTGTGCTTACTCAGGACTCCGCCCTCAGGGCCCAGGACTAAAGCATGGGCTTTGCCGAACCGCTGGCGCTGCTTTTCGCCGGGCTCTACGGGATTCTGGTTGTTTTCTATCTCTGGGAGCGCTGGCGGCGGCGCGTTGCGGTGCCGTCCCTGCTCCTGTGGGAAGTGGTGCCTGAAGACACGCTGCGGGCGCGGCGCTTCCGACCCGATCTGTTGTTCCTCCTTCAGCTCTTGCTGCTCGCCTGCCTGATTGCCGGACTGGCGAGGCCCTATTTCTCTGACGGCGCCAGCCTGCCACCGCGTGGACGTCATGTCTTCGTGCTGGATACATCGGCCAGCATGCAGGCGCGTGAGGCGCGGGGCACCCGCTTCGACGAAGCACGTGGGCAGGCGCTCGATCTGCTCAAGAGCTTGCAGGCCGATGAGGAAGTCATGCTGATCACCACCGCACCGTCGCCTGAAGTGCTGGTGAACTTCACGCGCGAGCGTGACGCTGTGGCCCAGGCTCTGGAGCGGCTGGCCCCGACGGACACCGGCTCCGATCTTTCGGTGGCGCTGGCGTTTGCCGACAGCGCCATGCAGCGCAGCGACGTTCCCACCGAACTGGAGGTCTTCAGCGATATTCCCCGCAGTCAATTGCCCGAGCCGGGCCGGGATCACGCCAAGGTGTTCCAAGTCGGTGAGACCGACGTAAACATCGGCATCGAGGCGCTGCAGATATTTCAGGGGCGCTTCCAGGACTACCGCCGAGCCCGAGCCTACGTGCTGGTTGAGAATTTCGGCCATCGCGAAGGGCACGGATTCCTCACCGTACGGCTGGAGAACCAGGTGGTGAACCGGAGCGGATTCACCTTGCCGCCTCGCGAGTCCAAGGAGTTCGTCGTGCACGGCTTCCGCGGTCCGGGGCGGGTTGTGGCGCAAATCGAGGCCACCGACGCGCTGGACGCTGACAACGTCGCCTTCGGCTGGATTCGGCCGGTGCGACCGGTGCGCCTGCTTTTGGTCTCAGCCGCTTCACCTCTGGTTGATGACCTGCGTCAGTTGGTGACCGCAACTCCGGCGCTTCAGCTATCGGTCGTGGATCCACGGACATTCAGCGCCGATCAATCCCGACAGGCTGACCTGGTGATCTTCAATCGGTTCGTGCCAGACGTGCAGCCGGCAACGAACACGCTCTACCTCTATCCGCCGCGCGAGAACACCCTCTTTCCCGTCGCCGGCGACGCGGAAAACATCGAAGTCCTCGATTGGGACACGCACCACCCGGCCCTCCAGTCACTGCGGCCGCTGGCGGCGTTGCCGCTGCAGCGTGCCCGCATCGTGACGCCGCCGGCGTGGAGTCAGGTGCTGCTGTGGTCGCGGACCTCGGCGCAGGAATTCCCGCTGGCCCTGGCGGGGGAGGACAATGGACACCGGGTCGCGTGCATCACGTTCGACCTCGAGAGCGAAGGTTTGCTCGGCAGCGACAATCTCAACTTCTTCCTCTTCTTCATGAACCTGCTGGGCTGGCTGGCGCCGAGCGGCGAGGAAACCGCCGTGGTGAGAACCGGCGAGGTGACGCCGCTGGGCCCCTTGGCAGACGGGCCGGTACGGGTTCAGTATCCGCACGGCGAGGTGGTGACGCTGCCCGCCGGACAGGCGACTCTCCAGCCGCTTTATGCCGGCGAATACCGCGTCAGCGTGGACGGGACGAGCCGACTGCTGCTGGCGAATTTTTTCGATCCCGTGGAGTCGGACATCGGACGATCGAGCAAAGAACCGACAATGCCGCCGCAGCCGGCCACGCATGGGGTGCAGACCATACCGGCGTCGGACCGGCACGAATACGGTTCCTGGTTGTACGACGCAGCCGCCGCCCTCTTGCTCTTCGAATGGGCCGTGGCGCGGAGGCGCTCGGTATGACGTCGAGCCCCAGCGTCTCATACCTCTTGGCCCATCCTGACACGCTGAGTCTCTCAGTCCGGTACCCAGCTGCCCTTCTGTTGCTGTTGTGCGTCCCGCTCTTCATCGCGTTCGCACGAAGCGATTTCCGTGGGCACCGGTTGGTCCTGGGCTTACGTGTCGCAGTTTTCGGGCTCCTGGTGTTCACGCTTGCGGGGGTCGGGCTCAGCGTGCGCTTGCCGAGCCACCGGCTGTCATTGATCGCGGCGGTGGACCTTTCCGAAAGCATCGATGCGGAAGGCCGCCAGTGGGAGCAACGCTATCTGGGTCAAATCGCAGCGGCGCTGGCGCCGGGGGACGAGCTGGGTGTCGTGGCGTTCGCCAAAAACGCGATTGTGGTCCAGCCACCCGCCCCACCGCGAGGCGTCGACCCGTCGAGCCCAGCGGTGGGGGCAACCGCAACCGACATCGGTCGGGGGCTGGATACCGCCATGGCACTGTTTGCGTCCGATGCCGAGCGTCGCCTGCTTCTGATCAGCGACGGCAATGAAACACGAGGCAACAGTCAGGCCACACTTGCTCGTGCACGCCGATCTGGCGTGACCATTTATGCTGCCGTCCCGCCGCACACCGGTGCGCCAGATGTTGCCGTCGAGAAATTGGCCGTGGCGCCGCTGGTGGCGGAAGGCAGCGTCTTTTCGCTGCATGTCGTCCTGCGCAACACGGGAACGGCCCGGTCGGTGGCCCTCGGGTCGGTGACCCTCGGGTTGTTCGTCGACGGCGAGCCGGTGGGCAGCCAGAACGTCACCCTTCAAAACGGTTTGAACGCGGTCGAGATTCCGTACCGCCTGACCGGGGCGGGCAGCCACCGGTTGCGCGTGCAGGTATCCGCCGGGGATGATGCTATCGCCGGGAACAATTTTCGTGAGGCAACCGTAATGGTGGGCGGCAAGACGCGGGTGCTGCTCGTCTCACCACGGGCTCGTTCCCCGCTTGCGCGCGGGCTCGAACGCAAAGACCTCAGCGTGACAGAGATGGCCCCCGCGGATTTCCCGGCGCGGGTCGATGACCTCCTCGGCTACCACTGCGTGCTCCTCGAAGACCTCACGGCCAACGCCTTGCCGGCACAAGGATTCGATGCGTTGGAACGTTACGTCAAAGACTTCGGCGGCGGGTTTGTTTTTGCCGCCGGCGAGCATACCTACGGTGACGCAGGCTTCACGAAGACGGCGCTGGAACGCATGCTGCCGGTGACCCTGGAGCCCCGCAGGCCGCCGCACCCGGAACGGGAACCCCTGGCGCTGTTTGTTCTGATCGACCGGTCCAACAGCATGGGCTACCACATCCGCAACCGGCTGGAACGCAGCGAGGAGGAATCAAAACTCGCCTACGCGAAACGCGCGGCACTGGCGGCGGTGCGCCAACTCAGAGACACTGACCTGGTTGGCCTGATCGCATTCGACTCTCAGCCGTTTCAGATCGCGCCGCTGCGGCCGCTGCAGGAGAACCGCACCGTCCTAGAGAACGACATTCCCCGCCTGCAGCCCGGCGGGGGAACCGATTTTCACGACGCGCTGGAGTCGGCACGAACCCAGCTGGTCGATTCGCGCATCAACACCAGACACGTGATTCTCCTGACTGACGGCGACACCAACCGTGGTGCCGCCGATCACTACCCGCTGATCGCAGCCTTGGCCAAGGCCGGGGTCAGCGTGACCACGATCCGGATTGGCGATGACACGGTCAACCTCAACCTCTTGCACGACATATCGAATCGGACCGGAGGGCAGTTCTACCATGTCGAGAATGTGGAGGCGTTGCCGGAGCTGCTGGTGAAAGACACTACCCACGCGCTCCCACAGACGCAGCGGCATGAGGAAACCTTCGCGCCGCGCGTGGCCGGTGTCAGCCAGGTGTTGCACGGCCTTCGACAGAATGAATTTCCGAACCTGCGCGGATACGCGTACTCCCGGAGCAAGCCGGGAGCCGACGTGCTGCTCTACGTCCTGAACGACGACAAGAAGGATCCGATACTCGACGCGTGGCAGTACGGACTCGGTCGCGTCATCGCGTTTACCGCCAGCCCTGCTGACGATGCGCAGGCCTGGGTCGGCTGGGATGGTTTCGGAAAATTCTGGTCGCAGTTGGTGCACTGGGCGGTGCGGGAACACACGCCTTGGGACTATGCGATCGAGGTGCATCGAGCTGACGGACAAGTAGAGCTCAGCATCCATTCCTTCGACGATCTGGATGACGGCCTGCTCATGGCTCGGATCTTCTCGGATCCGGACCATGCGACGGAGATCGCACTCACTCCACGCGCCCCGCGCGAATTCACCGGCCGTCTGCCGGCCTTGGCTGGCGGGCGGTATCCCCTGACGATCACCAAACGCAGCGGCACCCGGCAGGTCAGCCAGCGTACAGAGGTCATTGCCGTGCCCGCTGGCAATGAGGAGCCACAAGAGGAGTTTGAGAGCGCGCAGCCCAACCTCGCCTTGCTCAACGACCTGACGTCGGCCACTGGCGGCGCGGTCGACGCGCCCATCCGAACCATTGTCGGGCGGAAAACCGGCACCCAACGCATGGATCATCCACTCGACTGGCTGTTCATCCCTGCCGCGATGCTCCTGTTCTTGACGGATGTGGGGATCCGCCGACTGAGGCTGGTAAAATGAAGGGTGACCGCCGGCGCGGGACGGCCGACCCCTGCGACTAGGCACTGCGGGCAGTTGGCGATTGATCGAGCAGGTTCACGAGCAAACGCAACAGATCGGTTTTCGACACGATACCGACGAGCCGGTCGCCTTCAACAACCGGCAACGCGTTGATCTTCCGCTCGATCAGGAGGCGCGCGGCGCGGTGTGCCGTATCGGTCGGGGCCACCGTAACTACCCCCAAGGTCATGGCGGCATCCACTTTGGTGCGATCGAGGTATCCGCTGTGCGCATGCAGGTCGCGATCCGATAGCATGCCAATCAGCACCCCGTTCTCAACCACCGGTAGCTGATGTATCCCTTCCCGCGTCATCACAGCCTGCGTGGCTGCAAGGGTCTCTTGCGGCGTAGTAGTCAAGGGCGCTCGCCGCATGATGTCTTCAATGATCGGTTCCTTGGCCATCCTCCCCGTCACTCCCGGAGATAGTCTCCTTCATAGGAATTTGTTTTCGGTAGATAGGGCACGCAGATTACTGGACAAGGGCTGGCCTCGCAGACCTCTCTCACGACATCGTGAGCCAAGGGTGGGGGGGCTCCATGGTGGGCACCGAGAACGATCAAGTCCACGCCGAGCTGCCGCGCCTTTTCGATGATCCGGCGCGATGGCTGTTGTCCAGGAATTGCCGCCATCATGTAGTCATCGTGCCTCGCCAGCAGGGCCTTGCGCAGCCGTCGCATCGCACTGATAGTCCCCCGTTCGGCGATGGCCACGTCCCGGCCCGAGGACTCCTCTGATGGCTCGGTCTCTGCTGCTGGAAGCACGTGGAGGACGTACAGGCGGGCGTTGAAACGCTGCGCGAGAGCCGTCGCATACCGAAATGCCGACTCGCAATTCGGTGAAAAATCGGTGGCAAACAGAACGCGGTCGAGTTTGAAGGCGTCCATCGCAATGAGTGTCTTGGCAAATTACATACCTCTGGGGCTCCGTGACTCGTCTCGATCCTTTTTCCCTGGTCATTCCCAAAGGTGGGTCGCTGACGACAGGCCAGGAGTTTCCTGGAACGGAGAAGATCAGACAAATCGTCGGCTCAACCTTTCCCCCTTTTTGCTGGCCTGGGCTTTGCGATAGACGGCGTCAAAGGGAATACACCATGGACCGAAGCGTGCTCATGAGCAAGGTTGCGCCCCGAGGGGCCGCATCACATCCACCCGTGAGGAGTGTGCTCCGTTCACGACACCCGATTGCGATAGCGCTGATCGCTCTGGCGTGCGTCATATTCGGCTTCGGCCGCGGGGCGGCGGCCAAACTCGACGGTGGTTGTCTGTACCGGATGCATTGTGCCTCGTGCCACGGTCCGGCCGGCAGGGGCGACGGTCCGGATGCTACCATCTTCGCCCCACCGCCGCCCGATCTCCGGGACTTCCTGAAGCGGAACAATACGAAGGACCTGGCGCGTCGGGTGCGGGAAGGCCTGCCACTCGAGTTGACGCTTGACGCTGCAGCGCTACGGTCTCAAGCCGCGCAGGTCGAAGAGATCCTGGCCTACCTCAGGCGTCTCCCTCGCATCAACTGGCGTTTGGTGGAAAACGGAGAGGCAATCTTTCTCTGCCGCTGCGAAGAGTGTCACGGGCCGCACGGAAAACCGGGAGCAACCCTTCCGCCGGGCGTCCAACGGCCACGGAATCTCTCGGATCCTGGCTTCCAAGGATCAGTGGGAGACACCGACTTGATCCGACTGGCGCGCCATGGGCGCAAGGGCATGCCTGCGCTGGTGCCGCGAGTCAGCGAACAAGACGGGCGGTCGCTGGCTGCATACGTGCGCCTGCTTTCGCCGGGTTTTGATCTCTACTCCCGATACTGCGCCAGCTGCCACGGTGATGATGGCAACGGCAGGAGCAGCGTTGGTGAAGTCCTGCACCCGCCGGCCATCACATTCGATCGCTCCTATTTCTCCCGTACTGATGCGGAGCGGCTGCGGGCCACGGTATGGCACATGATTGGGCAGCACAAACCCAGCATGCCGCATTACCGCGCCAAGCTCGACGCGGCACAAGCCGAAGCGATCATCACGTATCTCAAGCACGCCGAGTGAGCGCCAGACGTCAGAGGCATCGCGATCGAGACAATCCCAGTTCTCGCAACGCTGGCTCGAAAGTTTTCTCCGTGTGTGGAACCGGTTACACGTGAACCGTCCTACTGGAGAGGTCCTGCGGTCAAGCACAAGCGGCATAGGCATTGCTCTGGGTATTAGATGTCGACTCTCGAGCCTGTTACCCCGGAGAAAACCAATGCAAGGACGAGCAGAACGAAAGCCCTGGGCTGTGATACTCGCCGGAGGGGAGGGCACGCGGTTGCAGGAGTTGACCCGCCAGATCACCGGGTCCCCGATTCCCAAACAGTACTGCCGCATCATGGGCGAGCGTTCGATGCTGGAAACGACGCTGATTCGTACGCTGCGCTACACGCCGGTGGATAATACTCTTGTCATTATCAACAGCACTCACCTCGATATCGCCCGCGAACAACTCCGTCCCTTGCCGAACCGCAACATCCTCGTGCAGCCATGCAATCGCGACACCGGACCGGGGTTGCTGTTCGGGTTGCTAGCCCTGGCACACCGCGATCCAGCAGCCATTGTCGGGGTATTCCCTAGCGATCACTACGTCGGGGACGACCGCGGCTTCATCGACCACGTCACCCAGGCAACTCGCGTCGTGGAGCAGATGCCCGGCAAGATCGTTATCTTGGGCATCCGCCCGGACCACCCCGAACCCGGGTACGGCTACATCATGCCGGCCGGTCAATTGGCGTCCTTGGCCGAGCGCGGCCCTACATTCCACGTCGAGAGGTTCCACGAAAAGCCCCCCGTCCATGTGGCCCGGAATCTCCTCCGCCAGGGCGGCTTGTGGAACTCATTCGTGATGGTGTTCCAGATCCGCCGAATGCTGGAACTGATCCGGACTGTGATGCCGGAGGAGTTTGATCGCGTCTGGGCGGTAACCGACGACCCAGTGAAGCTCCGCGATGTCTACCATGACCTGAAACCCTGGAATCTCTCCCGTGATTTTCTGGAGCGGATTCCGGAGCATCTAGTCGTGCAACGGGTTGACGATGTCCACTGGAGTGACTGGGGTACGCGGGACTTGATCGAACGCACCCTCAAGAAGCTCACTCAGAAGGCGCCGTGGCAAGCACGGCGCCCCGTGATCACAGCGGTAGCCTCGTGATCAGCAGGAGGCGTGGAGCTACCGCGCCAACCTTCCTCTCTGGCAGTGAGCGACTTTAGGCGGGTACAGTCTCGGACGCGTCACGCAATGCGCGGACCACGTCCTCTCGCGCAATGATCCCGACCACCTGACCGTTCTCAATGACCGGAAAGCTCTTGACGCGCGATTCGACCAGCGTTTGCAGGACCCGGGTGAGCGGCGTTTCCGGTGCAAAGGTGATCACGTCCCGCGTCATGAGTTCCGCCGCGGTGCGGCGCGACAGCTCGTCGTAGCGCGGCACCACGGCTTGTGGCGTGAAGATGAACGCTCTGAGCACGTCGAACTTGGTGATCACGCCCACGAGGACGCCAGCCGCCAGCACGGGGAAGCCGTTGAAGTCGTGATCAACAAACTGGCGCTGGAGTTCATGCACCGGCGTTTCAGGGGTAACGGTCAGCACCGGCCGCGTCATATAGTCGGCAACTCGCGACTCGAGAAAACGGTACATGGGCGTCAGAGATTCCCGTCACCGTCGGCTACCCGTATCTCCAACTCCTCGATCTTACGGTACAGAGACGAGAGCGACACGCCGAGACGTTCGGCGGCCGCCTTCTTGTCGTGATTGCACTTGGCAAGCACGGCATGGATGTGGCCCTTCTCGTAGGCGCGCAAGGCGTTACGCAGATCGTCCCCGACAGGAGCGGGGAAGCCGACTTCCTGCTGCAAGGCGCGGGGCAGGTCGCGGATGGTGATCCAGTCACTTTCCGCCAGGATCATCGAGTGTTCGATCACGTTGTCGAGCTCCCGCACGTTGCCCTTCCACGGCAGGGACATGAGGATCTTCAGCGTAGCACTGTCGGCACCGTTGCAATTCTTCTTGAGTTCACGGTTGTGCAACCGGATGAAGTGCTCCACCAGCGAGGGAATGTCCTCGCGCCGCTCGCGCAACGGCGGAACCTCGATGCCGAAGACATTCAGACGGTAATACAGGTCGTCACGAAACCGACCCTCCTCAACCTCGCGGCGCAGTTCGCGGTTGGTCGCCGCGATCACTCGAATGTCCACCTTGAGCGGCGCGCTGGCCCCGACCGGCAGAACTTCCTTAGTCTCGATAACCCGTAGCAACTTGACCTGGAGGTTCAATGGCAGATCCCCGATCTCGTCGAGGAAGATGGTGCCGCCACGAGCCCGTTGGAACATCCCTTCTTGATTGCTGATCGCCCCGGTGAAGGCGCCGCGCATGTGACCGAACAGTTGACTCTCCAGCAGCGTTTCCGGAATCGCGCCACAGTTGAGCGGCAGGAAGATGCGGTCCCGAAGCTCGCTGAAATGGTGAATCGCGCGGGCGACAATCTCCTTGCCTGCGCCACTTTCACCGGTGATCAACACCGTGCTCGGGGTCGGCGCGACGCGCCGAACAAGGTTCATGACTTCACGCATTGCCGCCGACCGGCCCACCAGACTGTCGAAGTCCCATTTCCGGTCAGCCATGCCGCGAAGAATTTGATTTTCCCATGCCAACTGACGGTGTTGGAGCAAGTAATCGATCTTGTGCAGCACGTCTTCGAGCATGATCGGCTTGAGCAGGTAATCCTGCGCGCCTCGCCGCAACGCTTCGATGGCGGAATCGACAGTCGCATGCGCCGTCATCAGCAGCACCAACGTTTGGGGTGCGACTTCCCGCGTGTGCCGCAGCACGGCAAGCCCGTCCGCACCGGGCATGCGAACGTCGGACAGTACAAGGTCGAACTCCGAGGTGTCCAAAGCGCTGATGGCAGCTGTGCCGTCTGTGACTGCTGTCACCTGATAGGCCTCGTCGCGCAGCAGCTCGGCAAGGCTCTCGCGAACAGCTGCCTCGTCTTCGGCAACCAGAATCGATCCCTTGGCGCTCGTTTCCTGTTTCAGCATTCTCAAGTCACGTGGCGGTACTGCCCGAACCGGCCGGTCCACTCTAGCCTTCAAGTTGTGTGCCCTAGCAAGCTTATCGTTGCTATCGCAACTTCTCAAAAGCTGGGACGGTTCTTGTCCGATTCTCAGGGATGCCTTATTCCCATGTCTAGGAATACCATGCTCGTGATCGACACAACAGTGTCACCAAATCAGGTCACATCAGGAGACGAGAAGCGACGTCAGCGGCGCTCGTCCCTGTAGCCAAAGGCTGGGACGGGGAACGGCAAAACGAGGTGGTCTTGCCCCGTACTATTGGCAACTGCGGCTTACGAGGGGAGGTCGGCGCCGAACCGCAGCGCTACCTTGTTGCGTGCGAGCAGAACCGGTCGTCCTCGAAATGGCCCACACCATAGCGCCAGGCGAAAGGCTGGAAGCGGATGCCGCGTCGCCGGCAGAACTCTCGCACTTCGTCCGACAGGTCGTCCTGGACACCGGATACCTGCGACGCACAGAGGTCGAGCAGTGTCACGCCAGCCGGAAGCGTCGTTACCGGTGCCCTGGCGAAGGTGAGCACGACCAGGCGCCGGGGCTGAGGCGGGCGGGCGGGCTCCTCCCATGACGGCAGAAATCGCACCGCGGCGCCGTTGCCTAGTTCCAGAGTGATCGCGTCATTGTCGTCGCGTCGCGTCACTTGGCGACCGCGCTCTGCCAGCATGGCGGCGAGTTCCGGAATGAGGCGATCACGCATGATACCCGTCTGCTCGGCGTCCGACGGCACCACGATGTGTCGGATCACTTGCGCCGGAACTCCGCCCACCAATGTGTCTGCCGGCACATTGAGAGCGACGAAGGAGTTCACCATGACCGTGGCACCCGACCCAACGGTGACTCCAGGGAAAATAAAGGCGTTGTTACCAACGAACACATGGTTGCCGATCACGATCGGTCCGAACAGCGACGGATACCCCCGCAGCACTGACTGCCAGTGGCTGTGGGTGAACAGCATGGCGCGCGACCCGATACAGACCTCGTCACCAAGTCGCAGGGGATGGCACGTATTGAGGTACGCGCCTTCTCCGAAGAAGCACGCCGCGCCTGCGGTCAGGGAGGCTCCAGCTTCGTCGCTGCCGCCGCCACCGATGACCACCTCCTCCTTCGACCACAAGGCGTCGCCGATCTCGACTTCACGGCAGTGGATGCGCGTGCGTTTGCCGAACGCCACGAGGCGGCCGAGGTGGAGTCGGTCGCATTCGATGCTGGAATCCGCACCGATAGTGGACACCTCACCGATACGGATCTCCCGCGCGATGATGAGTGCCCCCGGCTCGATGCGAACGCCTGCACCGATTTGTGCCCCGTGCAGCCGGTAGAGATGCACCTTTACGTCCGACGCAAGGGCGCGAAAGCTGGTCGCCTCTCGGCGCAGCATCTGCAAGAACGCGGCATCCATCCGTCCGTCGCCGTGCACTTGAGGCACGGAGACGTCCGCCGCCTCCACATCGGCACGAGTGACTTCACCGCGGGGCCCTGTTCCGCGAATCCGATCGAGTGCCACGCCGCGCTCACGTGCGAGACGGCGCGCGGCCGGGCTCGCGGCGGGCCGGTTGGCTGCCGCGCGGCCCGCACTAGCCGGGTTCGCCGGCGGAAGGGATGAGACCGCCTGGACGGCGGAGACAGACCGAGCAGCAGTTGAACCTGTCAACGAGCTTTCAGGGGCAATCCCTGCCGGGATGGGGACAAGCGTGCTCCACGTGTCGGGCGCCGGCACCGGCTCATCCGCCGCTCCTACAAATGCAACGATTCCGAGGACTGGGACCTGGGCTCCAGCTGGCGCGACAATGCGGCGCACGACACCGGCGGTCTCGGCCTCCACGTGGGCGTTGACCTTATCGGTCTCGACCTCGAAAAGCGCATCGCCCACCGCCACCTGGTCGCCCTCTTGTTTGAACCACGCGCGCACGGTGCCATGGGTCATGTTGGCTCCGAGCACAGGAAGTACGACGGGCTGCACTAGTCTCTCACCTCTGAAGTAATTCCGTCACGGTGCGAATGATGCCGTCCACCTTGGGAAGGGCCGCATCTTCAAGTACCGGGCTAAACGGGATCGGGATGTCGGGAGTGGCAACGCGCCGAATCGGCGCGTCCAGATACTCGTAGGCTTCTTCGGCCACGCGCGCTGCGATTTCGGCACCGACGCCTCCGGTGCGCGTGCCTTCCTCGATGCACACCAAGCGGCCGGTCTTGCGCACCGAATCGAGGACCGTTTCGGTATCGAGCGGAACCAGTGTGCGCAGGTCCACCACTTCAGCCTCGATGCCATCACGTGCCAGCGCTTCAGCCGCTTGTAAGGCCACTCCGACGTAATATGAATAGGTGACGAGGGTGACATCCGTCCCTTCGCGTCGGATCGCAGCCTGCCCCAGTGGTTCGGTCACATCTCCGTCCGGCACGGGACCGGTAGTGGCGTACAGGAGCTTGTGCTCGACGCAGAGTACCGGGTTGTCATCGCGGATCGCCGATTTCAAGAGTCCCTTGGCATCCGCGGGAGTGGCGGGGGCAATCACTTTGATCCCCGGCACGTGCAGGAACCACGCTTCCAGGCTCTGCGAGTGGGTCGCGCCGTACGACCGGCCGCCGCCGGCCGGCGTGCGTATGACCAGCGGCACGCGCGCCTGCGGGCCGTACATATAGCGGAACTTGGCGGCGTGATTCGCAATCTGATCCATTGCCAGGGTCACGAAATCCATGAACATGATCTCGACCACCGGCCGCATACCGGTAACTGCCGCGCCAATGCCGGCACCGACGATCGTGGCCTCGGAGATCGGCGTGCAGCGGACGCGTTCCGCGCCGAACTCAGCCAGTAGACCACGGGTGGCGCCAAAGGCGCCGCCGTAGACGCCGATATCCTCGCCCATGAGAAAGACGCGCGGGTCGCGCACCATTTCTTCGCGTAGGGCCTCTTGGACCGCCTGCCAGTAGGTCAACTCGCGCATGGGTCGTCGCTGAAGACGCCGGCCGTGACGTCTTGGAGTTCGGGGAACGGGCTGCTTTGTGCAAAGGTAACCGCCTCATCGACCACGGCCACCGCGTCGCGGGCAATCGCATCGAGCTCAGCTGAGCTCACCAAGGCTTGTTCCAGCACCGCGGCCCGAAGGCGTGCGATCGGGTCCCGATCACGCCAGGTCGCTTCTTCTTCGCGGCTTCTATAAACGCGCTGATCACTTTTCGAATGTCCAAGGAAGCGGTAGGTCTTGCACTCGATCAGGGTCGGGCCTCGGCCGGCACGGGCACGTTCCACCGCCGGGCGCATCGCCGCCGCGACCGCCAGGACATCCATGCCGTCCGCCCGCACGCCGGGCATCCCGTAGGCGGCCGCTCGATCGGCGATGTGCTCAATTGCACACGCCTCGTGGTGGGGCGTGGACATCGCGTAGAGATTGTTCTCGCAAACGTACACGGCCGGCAGGCGCCACAACGCCGCGAGGTTGAGCGATTCGTGGAAGGTCCCCTGGTTGGTGGCCCCGTCTCCGAAAAAGACCGCCACGACCTGCCCGCTGCCACGCATCTGCGCCGAGAGCGCGGCCCCGGTACCGATTGGTATGCCACCCCCGGTAATGCCGTTGGAACCCAGGTGGCCGATGGCGAAATCGGCCATGTGTTGGGTGCCGCCTTTTCCGCCGCCGTACCCGGTGGCCTTGCCGAACAGCTCGGCCATAAGCCGTTTTGGGTCGCCCCCTTTTGCCAGCAGGTGGCCATGACCTCGATGCGTGCTGATCACGAGGTCGTCGGGACGCAGGGCCAAGCACGCCCCGACGGCAACGGCTTCCTGCCCGACGTATGGGTGGGTGGTTCCGCGGATGCTGCCGTCGCTCACCAGCTTGAGCACGCGCTCCTCGAACACGCGTGCCAGCGTCAACTGGTAGAGGACCCGCCGCGCTTCGGCGGGGCTCAGCGGGAGGGTCACCGCGGCACTCATATCCCGCGGGCGTCCCAGATCGCCGCGATTTCCTTCACCACTTGGAAGGCCTCGGCATACCGTGTGCCCATCTGAAAGCCGCGATGGGCGGCGCGCCCGCGGACAGCCTCCAACCATTCCTGGCCGTATCTGTCGAGCTGCGTCTCGTAGCTCGACAGACTATCGATCTTGGCGTCGATGGTGTCGCTGACGTCAACGAATTTCTGGGCGCGGAAGGCGTGACCAGTGATGCCGCCCGGAAGGGTCGCCTCGTACATATAGACCGAACAGCGGTTACGCCGCGTACTGGCGAAGACAGAACGGGTGAGGCCAATGTGCTCTGGATGGCTGTCTCCCACCCAATGCGTGTATATCGCAGTCGGCTTGACGTCGGACAGCAGGTCATCGATGGCGCCCACCAGCTTGGCACCCGGCTGAATGGCATCGCGCGCCCACCCGAAGCTGAACAGCTCGGCACCGAGCGTTTTTGCCGCTGTCATCGACTCCGCATGGCGACGGCTCCGCTCCTCCTCCGACTTATCGCCATGCCCACCCGGCACGCGTACGTTGACCATGAGCGCGTAATGGCCACGCTTGGCGTAAGCGGCAATCGTTCCGCCGGCGCCGATTTCGGCGTCGTCGGGATGTGCCCCAAAGACGACAATCCGTTCCTGCAATGCCTTCCCCTTTTCTGATGCTGGACTGAACCCCAGCTATCCTCGCCGCGAAGTCTCCGGTCGCGCCCCCCCCCTTACGCCGCGACCACCTCCACGCGCGTATCGCGATCGTTCTGACTCGGTTGCAAACAGATCTGAATCGGACGCAGGTGACCTTCACCACCGGCGAGTTCGACCGGATTCAGCGGGCTGGGAATGAGGTTCTGGAACCCCTTGCCATCCCGAAACTGGTAGTTCTCCCAAGCGTGGTAGATGATCACCTGGCCGGGGCGAACCGAAGGCGAGATCTTCGCCTGAATGCGGAAGCTGTCGATGTCGTTCCGCACCACGACCAGACCGCCGTCTTCGATGTTGCGGGCCGCGGCGTCGGCAACGCTCATGTACATAACCGGCTCGCCACGCTGCAACCGCAGCATGCGGGCGTCGTCACGCCAAGCGGAGTGGATCGACCAACGGGTGTGGCCGCCGCTGAGGGTCAGCGGATAGTCGCCTCCGGCCATCGGGGGATCCTTGTGGACCGGCAGCGTCTCACCGAGCTCGAGGTAGAACGGGTGGTCGATGTAGAACTGGATACGCCGGGTCAGCGTCGGATACGGCATCTTCTTCTCGACATGGTGCGTAAACGGGCTGACGGTATCGTTGGGCGTGATGTCGCACGCGTTGCCGATCGACACACCGCTGTTACCGGTGCCGGTGAAGCGCGCGTAACCTTTCTTCTTGAGTTGTTCCCACTCCACACCGGTGAGGTTGCTGGCCATCTGGACCAGATCCGCAGCCACCTTCTCCTCGTCCTGCTCGGTGTAGGAGCCGTTCATCGTAAAGTCATCGTAGACACTGTCCAGTTGCCGCTCGTTGCCGTGGCGGTCCTTGAACTTCGAAATGTTTCGGGCCTTTGCCCGGGTCTGGACGGCTTTAGCCAGCAAAGCGCAGATTTCCCAGTCCGGCTTCGCCTCCTGAAAGCTCGTCACCTTCGACCCGGCGTGAATGTACGGCATCAAGGGCGTGCCCCATTTGTGCTCGTACTTTTCGTACCACCCGCCGGCCGGGAGCACGTAGTCGGAATACAGGGCACTCGATGTCATGCGCCAGTCAATAGTAACGAAAGATTTCAGCTTTGGGAAAAGGTTTTTTAGCACATATGGATACCCACGCAAGCGGCGTAAAATGTTGCTCCCGTACTCGAAGATGATCCGCGGGGGGCTGCCGGGCTTGGGCCAGACGTACTGGTATCCCTTGTCGAGCGACTCTTTCATGTACTCGGCCACCGGCCGTTTCAAGTGCGGGTCCCATTCCTTCGAGCGGCCGCTGACCTCGAGCAGCCCGCCGTGGATGTTCCAGAACATCACACCGGAGACCATCCCGCCTTCGCGGAACTGCATGGCGCCGGCCTCATAGCGAACCATTTCGTCAGTCATTCCGGGCTTCTTGAGCTGACGCAGCATCGGCCAGAACTGCACCGCCAAGCGCAACTTGCCCATCCACCCAGGCTGTTTCATGAACCCGAACATCTCGAAGCCATCCTGGGTCAGGAACGGGAAGGCGCTGTAACCGCTCCCCTTTTTGCCCATATGGCCACAGAGCGAAAAGACCAGAATCTGCGCCCGCTCCATCAGGTTGCCGTGATAGAACTTGGCGAAGTTGCTCGACGTGACATTGGCAACGGCCTTGGCCTTGGCGATCCGGCGGGCGAGATCGCGAACCACGCTCGCCCTGATGCCGGTGATCGAGGCGGTCTGTTCCGGGCTGTAGTCGCGTTCGAGCGAGGCACGGAGCAACGTGAACACCGGACGGACCTTGACGGTCCCGGCGAGCGCCTTGGCTTCGTAGGTGCCATCGAGGGCGGGCATGATGGTCCCGAGCCTGAGCGTATCCCGTGGCGCCTCGATGATTTGTTTGGTTTGTTGATCGTAGACGTACAGGACCTCGGCTGAACCGTCTTTCACCATGTCGCTCTGGCGCAGGAAACGTCCGGTGTCCATACGGACCAGGAACGGCATGTCGGTTTGTTCCCGCAGAAAGGCTTCGTTGTGCAGGTTTTCGCTGACGATGACTTGTGCCAGCGAGAGGGCAAAGGCGGCATCGGTGCCGGGCTTGATGGTAATCCACTGATCTGCATGAATGGCCGAGGCGTTGTAGTCCGGAGCAATGGCGATGATCTGCGCGCCCTTGTAACGTGCCTCGGTAAAGAAATGGGCGTTGGGGATCTGCGTGTAGAGCGGGTTGCATCCCCAAACCAAAATCATGTCGGAAAAGAAGTAATCGTCGAGGGAACGTTCGGCGACGATCTTTCCGAAGGTGACCGCCGCACCGGGATGGCCGTCGCCGATCTCGGTGTTCATATCGAGACCGCAGCTGTCGAGCAGGAGATTGAGCCGCATCTGGCCGGCCGAAAAGGTGCCGAACGTGTACAATGGGCCGAGCGACCAGATGATGCGATCGGTTCCCTCCTGGGTGATGGTGTCAATCATCAGGTCGGCAATTTCGTTCAGCGCTTGGTCCCAAGACAGGCGCTCCCACTTGCCCGACCCGCGCTCGCCGACGCGTTTGAGGGGATACTTGACGCGCGTCGGATCGTACATGCGAGCGCTATAACATCCGCCCTTCTGACAGCCACGCGGGTTGAAGTCGGGCGTATCAGCACGAACGGCCGGGTAATCTGCCGCCTGCTCCTCGCGCCACACGACGCCGTCCTTGACGAAGACGTCCCAAGCACAGTGCGCCTGGTACCAGCAGTTCACGAAATGTGAACTGCGGACAACCTTGTCCCAGGTCCATTTGTTGCGGAAAACATCTTCCCAGCCGCGGTAATTGGGCAGCTCCGGCATGGCGCTCGGCGTAGCCGCCGCCGGGCCGACTTGTGCAAAGGTGAGGCGCTCCAGAGAAAGCAAGAAGGTCGCCGCGCCTGCCGAACGCAGAAAATTACGACGTGTAAGATTCATCCCATCCTCCGGTTTAGTCCGCGCGCCTCGGTAGGTAGCACGACTCCGCCGCCTTACCTACCGTTCGGTAGGGTAAAATCGAAATGCCCGCTCGCAGCAAGAAGCATGACTTGGATCACAGCGGCTTGCCGACACGCATGCGGCCGTCAACCACGATTGCGCCTTGTCCGGGTGCCAGTACCTTCACCGGGTTGAGGTCGAGCTCGCGCAGCTCGGGAACGATCTCCACCAGCGCTGAGATGCGCATGACGACCGCACTCAGCGCGGCGCGGTCTCCCGGCTGCCCTCCCCGATAACCGTCGAGCAGTTTGCTGGCGCGCAGCTTCGCGATCATCTCCGCTGCATCGACGTCGGTGACCGGGGTGAGGCGGAAGGCAACGTCGTGCAACACCTCCACCAGCACCCCGCCGAGCCCGCAGACAACGAGTGGCCCGAAGGTCGGGTCGGCGGTGACGCCGACGAGCGCTTCGATGCCGCCGCGCACTTCACGCTGCAGCAGGATGCCGTCGAGGTGCGCCCCGACGGCACGCATCCGTTCCGTCAACACATCAGCCGCTGCCTGCACCGCCTCGGCAGATTCGAGTCCTAGGATCACACCGCCCACGTCACTCTTGTGGATCAGGCCGGGCACAATCGCCTTGGCGACGAGCGGATAGCCCAAGCGCTCCGCAGTCGCTACGACCTCACTCGGTGGGGTTTGCTCGGCGGCTGCAAAGTCGATCCCGGCGGCACGCAGCACCGTGGCCAGATCCTTGGGCTGCAGCCACTGCGGGTCGCTGGCCTGATGCAGAACCCGATCGATCACGGCGCGGATCGTGCTTTGTGCGAAACGGTCCAGCGTCAGCGGCGTGCCCTGCGGGCGCTGGCGCCAGCGCCCGTAACGCTCCGCCGCCGCCAGAGCCATGGCCGCGTTTTCGGGAAAGCTGTAGGAGGGCAGATGACCACGTGAACCGCCGCTGAGCATCGGGGGAGCGCCCCTGGAGGAGATGAACACCGACAAGACCGGCTTGTGCGCGGGAATCTTGCCAGCGCCACGGGCAACGGCCTTCGCCACGTTCTCGATCTGCGTCACGTCCAGCGGGATGTAGATGACGATCACCGCATCGACGTTTGGATCGCTTCCCACCGCTGCCAGAGCGGACTCATACTGCTCCGGAGTGGCCGAGGCGATCAGGTCGATCGGATTGGCCAGTCCAGCTTGCGCGGGCAGGAATTCACGCAACGTCCGGAGCGTCTCGGCCGATAGTTCTGGGAGCTTGAGCCCCTGGGCATCGCACGCGTCGGCCAGCAAGATGCCCGGTCCGCCAGCGTTGGTGACCACCCCCACCCGTGGTCCCGCAGGGACAGGCTGTGTCGAAAGCAGCGCCGCCACATCGAAGAGTTCCTCCAGCGTGTTGGTACGGATCACGCCCGCTTGTTCAAAAAGGGCATCGACGGCAACATCCAGGCTCGCCAACGCTGCCGAGTGGCTGGAGGCCGCACGCGTGCCGGCAGCGGATCGTCCTGATTTGACGGCAATGATCGGCTTCCGGCGCGCCACCTCGGGGGCGATACGGCCAAACCGGCGCGGGTTGCCGAAGCTCTCCAGGTAGAGCACGATGACGCCGGTGCGGGGGTCGTCGGCCCAGTAGCAGATCAGATCGTTACTCGAGACGTCGGCTTTGTTGCCGACGGACACGAAGGTCGAAATCCCCATGTTGAGGTGCTGCACATAGTCGAGGATGGCCAAGCCGAGCGCGCCGCTCTGCGACAGCATGCCGATGTTGCCTGCCGCCGGCCAAGTGGGCGCGAAGGTGGCGTTGAGCGAAACCGCCGGGTCGGTGTTCAGTACGCCCATGCAATTCGGCCCCACCATCCGCATGCCTGAGTTGCGCACGAGCTGCATCAACCGCCTTTCGGCGGCGCGGCCCGCCTCGGACATTTCGGCGAAACCCGACGAGATCACCACGACGCCGTGCACGCCGGCGCGAGCGCAATCCGCCACGACCTCTTCCACCGCCGCGGCCGGGACGGCGATCACGACGAGATC
Organism: Candidatus Binatia bacterium; assembly: GCA_036382395.1. Classification (NCBI taxonomy): domain Bacteria; phylum Candidatus Binatota; class Binatia (SeqCode); species Binatia bacterium. The sequence goes on from DASVHW010000097.1 coordinate 34,394, forward strand.
GACGGGAGTTCCAATGGCGCTGACGCTGGGGTAGGCGCGCAGCCCTTCGATCTCGTCGGCGTCAGGGTTGACGGGATAGATCGGGCCGGCAAATCCGCAGCGCTTGAGGTTGGCCACCAGCGTGGCACCAATGGTGCCCGGGCGCCGCGACGCGCCGGCAACCGCCACGGACCGCGGGTTCAAGAAGCTTCTGACGCTCTGCCCCGCGGCCAGCCGTTCGCGAGTGTACGTGGCCTGGAGAAACTGCTCCGTTTCTTCGGTGGCAAACGTGACATGTACCACCCCGTCCTCAATCGACCGGCGCACCACAAAGCCGCTCTTGGCAAAAACCTGCAACATCCGGTTGTTCTCACCGAGGACATCCGCTTCGAATTCGGTGATGCCGTTGGCGCGGGCCATCGGCGCAAGATGCTCGAGCAGCAGCGTGCCGATGCCGCGGCCTTGATACTCGTCGGCAACGGCAAAGGCGACCTCGGCACGGTGGGCGGCTTCGTACCTGATGAAACGGCCGACGCCGATGATGTGCTCTTCCTCTCCTTCTCGCAGGGTCGCCACCAGCCCGACGTGGTTGACAAAGTCGGGCTCCGTGAGTCGCTTCAACTCCTCGTCCGTGAGCCGCTTCTTCGCACCGAAAAACCGAAAGTAGACGGAGCGCTGCCCCAGCCGCTGGAAATGACGCAGCAGTCGCTGCTTGTCGTCCGGCCGGATGGCGCGAACGTGGATCGAACCGCCATCCCGCAGGATCTCGTCGGCTTCGTAGTGGTGCGGGTCGCTGGGCACGCTGTTCCTCCGCGGCGGCAGTATACCTGAATTCGGTCCGCGCCACGCCCGGTGACCGAGGCGTGCGCGAATGTCGCCGCGCTACGGAGCCAAGTCCAGCAGATCCTTGAAGCCCGACGGCTGGTGCGGGCCGATGATGAGCTGCTCCAGGATGCCGATGCCGTGGCGGCTCCCCAAGGTCGCCTCGCACACGGCTTGAACATGCAGATAGAGCGGCACGGCCGGGTTGATGTCCGCCAGCGCCCACGACTCGCCGCCGACTTCGTTCTCACCAACGTACATCCCATGCCCCCACTGCGGGTGCTGGTAGCCGAGCCCGATCATGTAGAAGTTGTAGAGCGGATTGAGACTGATCAGCAGCTCCTCGCCCGAGCGGCGGCGCATGCTGATCTCGGCGCGCTTCGCATGTCGCGTGCCGGACTGCCACTCAATCCGATAGTCGACGGCTTGCATGGTTTCGATACTGCCACCAACGGGCATGACCACGCCGGTCTCGTGCCAGCGTGTGCCATCGGCTTCTTCGTTGACGTCGAAGTGCGTGCACAGGTCCTCGAAGTTGACCGGCGACCAGAGCCAGCAGAATTGAAAGGCGCTGGGCGGGACGCCGGTCTCGCGCTCGCCGACCGGCCGGATGCCCCAGGAGCGATCACGCGAGCCCCAGAAGCGATCGGGCGTGATGCGGATCTTCTCTCCCGCCACCGTCAGCGTGCCTTCGACGCTGACGTGCTGCGTGAGACGCGTGTAGTCCATGAACACCCGCCCGTCGATCCGACGGAAGAATCGCGGCTCCTCCAGCGGCAGCGCCCGAGCGGTGAAGGTGAGATCGCAGCTGATCTCGTAGGCGTTCGGTTGCACCACCAGGCGCTGCTTCTGCAGCGGCTCGATAATCTCCACCGAGATCGGGCCGACGGTGGTCACCATGCGCTCGGGATCGCTACGGCGCGAGGCGCGTACGACATACTGCCGGCCACGATGGACGACGTTGAAGCTCGCATCCATCACCTGGCGGTTGGGGTACTGTCCCATCGCGGCCGCGAAGTACACACCGCCGTCGCGCGAGTAGCCGTTGAAGAAAAAGCGATCGTAAAAATTCCGATCGCTGGTGCCGACGTACGCTATCGGATCCGCGGTCTGGTGAATCGGGTAATCATCTGCACGCGTGAACATACGGTTCTCCTCCCAAGAGCTCGGAACTCAGAGCACAGAACTCAGAACATTAAAAGGCGGCAGTGCGAATTGCGAATTGAGGCTCGGCGCTCACGGAAACGGCGCGCGCGCTATGTAGCCCTGCAGCACCGCCAGGGCCTCGACTTCTGCGGCGGGCACGTGCGCCCCGCTGAACACCCACCAGTCTTCCGGGAAGACGATCTCCTCGCCGGGGGCGATGGTGGTGAGCGGGCCAAGGTGTTCGAGTTCGAGGATACCGTGGTTGGAGTAGACTTCGATGGTGGCGCCGTCATCGGGATACTGGCCGGCGGTGTGCGGGAAGCGCTTGAGAAAGAGCGCCCCGCCAAGCAGGTATGCTGCCCACCCTTGAGCCGAGTCGACGCCGATCTTGCTTTCGTCCTCGGCTCGGCCTGATGGCGCGGGCGGCGGCGGGCGCACTTTGCCGCTGTCGATCTGGATCAGCCGGTCGCCGAACTGATAGCGCCGATCGGCGAACTTCGCATAGCTCCAGAGAATGAGGCGGCGCGTGGCGTCGAAGGCAGTCGGCGGCCCGACATCTAGCGGCACGAAGGCGCGGCCGCCCGGTTGCATGACAGGCACACTCCACGCCGCACAGGTGAGCGGCCGGTCGGCGATGTTCGT
>DASVHW010000098.1 GCA_036382395.1 Candidatus Binatia bacterium
AAGGCGTCGGCGATATAGCCTGGGCCGAGCTTCTGCAGGAAGATCGTGTCGCGCAGGATGGCGCTGTCGTCGAGTGGCTCGTTGACGACGTCCCAGGCGTAGACCTGCCCCTTGAAGTGGCCGGCCTCGACCATGATGTGCCGGCGCAGGATGTCGCGCAGCTGGTCGGGAGTCCAGTTGCCGTTGGTCACCCAGGACGGGAGCTGGCTGTGCCAGACCAGCGTGTGCCCGCGCACCCGCTGGCCGTGGTCTTTGGCGAAGGCGACGATGTGGTCGGCAGGCGCGAAGTTGAACACGCCCGGTTGGGGCTCGGTGGTGTCCCACTTCATCGCGTTCTCGGGCGTGACGGAGTCGAACTGTGTCGCGAGGATCTGGCTGTAGGTCGGGTCCGTGTCGAGCTGCGGCAGGCCGACTGCGGTGCCGATGAGCAGGTTGCGGGAGGCCGCGCGTAGGGTGGTCGGGCCTCCGTCGGCAACGGCGGCGGGGACGGCTGCGCCGATCAGCAGCGCGGCTGACACCAGCCCAACCGCGAGGCGACGAGCCGCACGCATCACGTGACCTGATTCGTTGTTGTTGCCCATGTCTTCCTCCTGCGGGACTATCCGGCCCGGGACCTCTCGCTGCGCTGCCGATGAGATCGCCCTGGAAACGAGAACCCGGAACCCATGCCCAGCTGTCCGCCAAACGGGTCTCGGAAGGTCGCGATGACCCTCCGCGCTACTTCCTCCTGCTCTTGTGGTCGGCCGCTTCGCGCTCCAGGACGGCCAGGCGGGTGTAGTAGTCCGGGAACTCCGTCAGGTGGGCAAGCGCGATCTTCCCGGTGACGATCGGATCGTTCCCGCTGACGTCGGTCTCCGGGTCTCTGGGCCTATATTCGAGCTCGACGCCAAGCCCCATGCGGAACTGCTCGAGATCGCACCCCAGAGCGCCGAAGTCCAGAGCGCCGAAGTCGATCCCCAGCTGGGTCGAAATTGCGCGCGCTTCATCGGTCGTGAACGACCGCTTGGTGGCCAGCTTGACCGTTTCCACGGTCATCTCCTTCGCCTGAGAGGGACTGGTGCGGCCGGGACTCGACGCACGGGTTAGGTGCCGCCCGGCCGCTCAGGCTCCCCAGGGCATGGAACGTGGCGTCAGTGTGCTGACGCGAGACCACCGCGTCATGACGGTCCGTCATGAGGCTGCCTCGGCGATGCGCCGTCGGCGCCCAGACCATCTCGCCGACGGTAGGTCCGAGACGCCGTGGCTGGCTGCCGCGACCGTCTCGCTTGCACTTGCCGGGCGCGCCATTCAGGCGCTCGATCCCATGTCAACGACGTGGAGCCGACGAGCTCCTCACCCAATACCTGTGTCGTCCGACGGGTCGGTGGCGTCGCCGAGGATCGCCTCGGCGTCGATCTCCAAGCCTCCAGCGCGGATCGAGCAGGCCAGTGACGACGACCATCGTGCCCGCCGGACGGATCGCGTCGAAGACCACCCACCGCGTTCTAGACAGAGCAGCGCAGCCCAGACGAACAGATCCGAACTCAAACCCGCCCGTCTCTCAGTGGAAGCTCCGTGTAGTCTCTGTCCATGACAAGCCCCGAATCGGCAATCCGGAAGCACCGCGCGGCAGACGTCGAGCTGACCGTCCGCGCTCAGGACGGCAGCCCGCTCGC
>DASVHW010000099.1 GCA_036382395.1 Candidatus Binatia bacterium
TGCTCAGTGGGCTCAAGCTGCCCGGCTGTTCGGTGAGGCTGTGCAGGCGGATCCTCGCGATGCGCTGGCGCTGTACTATCGTGGCTTGGCACAAGGGCACGAGGGGCTTTTTGCGGCAGCGATCCAGGATATCGACCAGTCACTGAAACTGAATCCAACGCTTCCGCACGCGGCCTTGGACCTCGGCATTGCCTACTTCAACGCCAGACAGTACGCGCCTGCGAGAATCTGGATCGAGCGAGCCTATGAGCAAGGGACAGAACGCTTTACGGCGGCATACTTCTTGGGGTTGACGCTGTATCGTTTAGGCGAGGATGCGGCGGCTCAGACATACCTGAAAGAAGCCGAGGCCGACCCGGATCTGCGGCCGTCGGCGCACTACTATGCGGGCCTGGCGCTGCTGCGGCAAGGCAAGCCGGAGGCGGCGCGCGGCGAGCTGGCTGAGACCGCGCGGGAACAGCCGCAGTCCGAGATGGGCAAGGCGGCTCAGGCGTATGCGGGCGGCGCGGCGGTGCGCCAACCACCGGCGGGACTGGCACAGAAGCACAGGAAGCCGTGGTCGTTATATGCGGCGCTTGATTTTCAATATGACAGTAATGTGGTGATTGCGCCGTCGGACTCAGAGGTGAAGACGGAGGAGGGCATCAGCCGCCAGGCCGACGGCCGCGGGGTGATTGCCGCCGGGGGGAGTTACGTTCTGCTCGACGGTGATGCGGGATCTGTACGGGCGCAGTATGACTTGTACCAGAGCGTGCATTTCCGCCTCACCCAGTTTGATCTGCAGGGGCACCGCGTGCGCGTCGATGCGGCTTCCAAGCCGGCTGCGCTGCGCTACGGTCTGGCGTGCACGTACGACTTCTATGCCCTCGACTACCAGTCGTTTTTTCATGAGGGGTTGGCCACGCCTTGGGTCGCACTGGCGGAAAGCCCCGCCGCCGCGACCCAGGTATACTACACGCTTCGCGGTCGTGAATTCTTCCGCAAGCCATTCAGTTCGGAGCGTGACGGCATCGACAACGCTGCCGGTCTACGGCAGTATCTGAACCTGGGGAGTGCGGAGCGGATCTTGAGCTTCGGCTATCAGTTCGATTCCGATGACACGACCGGGAACGATTTCAAATACGACGCGCACCAAGTGGACGTCGGCGTTACTGTTCCGATTCTCGATCTGGCCAGTGCCCAACTCGGCTATCTCTTTCGCCTCGAAGACTATCAGTCGCCAAACAGTCGTGCCGGGTTGCAAGGGTTCCAATTCCGCCGCCATGATAACGAGCATCAGTTCGCTGTGGCGCTGTCACATGATCTCACGCCCGAGGTGGCGCTCACGCTGGCATACGTGGGTGTCCTCAATAACTCCAATATCCGTAGCTTCGAGTATGATCGCCATATTGTATCGGGTGGCGTGCGGGTGACATTTTGAGGCGCGCCGGATGAACCACGAGGTGATGAACAGACTCTTGGGCGTGCTAGCCATCGCCCTCGGTCTGGCCGTCAGCGCGCAAGCGCAGTCGGAAACCGGAACGGTGGCGGCGATGGTGGGAGCGCTGCAGATTCAGCGCGCTGGAGCCTGGCAGACGGGCAGCATCGGAGTGCCGGTGTTCGCCGGCGACCGGCTGCGCACCGGGGCGACCGATCAAGCCAAGATCGTCTTTCGAGAGGAGTCGGTTCTCGATGTGGCGCCGAACACGGAAGTACTGTTGGATACCCAGGTGTTCGATCCGGCCACTCGCCGACTGCAATCGCTGTTGCGCCTGAGCAAAGGGAAGATTCGAGCTTGGGTGAGCGAGTCCTATCATGAAGCGCGGGCCCGCTACGAAGTGGAAACCCCCACCGCCATCGTCCGGGTCCGTGGGACGGAGTTCATAACGGTCTATGATCCCGGGCCGGAACTCACCGATGTGCTGTGCCTCTCTGGGGAACTGGATGTCGTCGGGACACTGGGTGCGTTCGGCGGCAACGTGCAAGTGGGGCCGCACTTGCACTCTCAGGTCGCAAAGGGTCGCTTCCCGACGGCGGCGCAACGGATCGATGCGACGCAGGTGCAGCAGTACGTCGCTGGCCTGGAAATCCTCGGTACCGGCCACCGGGATGGTTTGAACATCGAGCACCCCGCTGTGGCCGGGCGTCTGCTCGCAGTGCAGGACGTACCCGTCGGTGTTGCACCGGCCGGCGCAGGGGAGATCGTCGTCGGAGCTCCGCAGGAGTTCCTTGTTGACCGGCTATCCCCCGACGTTCGCACCAACACCCAACCGCTGCTGGATTTCGAACGCACGCCGCCGGACCAAGTGCCGACCGGCGGTGTCAAAGTTCAGTTATATTGAGCGTGACCGGGGTTGTCACAGTCGGTGGTGCTTGAGCCTGTTTTGGTGTATAAGGCGGACAGAATCGCTGAACTACGACAGTATAAGGCGGAGACCTTGCAGCGTGTGGAATTTTGTGCAATGAACTGAAGCGATGTTCGATCCCAGTGGTTGGAAGGAGGTGACACGATGCGGTTTGGAATGAAGACTCAGGTTGCGGCAAGTTTTGTCGGCTTGGTGTTACTGGCTGGCGTGACCGCTGGCTGCGCCAAGAAAAGTGGCGCGGAGGATGGTATGGCCGCGCGCGTCGAGGCGGCAGCTAGCAAGGCGGAGGCCGCAGCTAACAAAGCAGAGGTGGCGGCAAGGGGCGCGGCCGATGCGGCGCAGCGCGCTGAGGCTGCAGCACAGAAGGCCGAGGCAATTTTCCACAAGCACATGAAAAAGTAGCAATCGGGCTGATCAAGAACGTGCAAAAGGGCGATCCTTCGTGGTCGCCTTTTTTGCGTTTACCGCCTTTCTTGAGCCGTGCGTTGACGCCGCCGAACGCATGGGTGTGCTTACGGTGAGACGGTGCCAAAGGTGACGAGCGTCTTTAACGCAGTTTTATCTTCAGCCGCCAAGCGGTAAGCCTCCGGGGCCGCAGTCAGTGGAAACCGATGCGTCACGACCTGATGCGCTGACACGATCCCGTCGGCGATGTAGCGGAGCGCTTCGCGAGTCTCGAGCGGGCCACAGGAGTAGCTGGGAATCAGCCGGATTTCCCGGAAGTAGAAATCGTTCATCGATAACGACAGGCGGGTTTCCGGCGGGGTGCCCATGAATTGGACCACCGTGCCGCCGCGCGCAACACACGCGAGCCCGGTCTCCAGCGCATCTATAGTTGCCGGGCCAACAATGACGATTTCTGCCCCTTCGCCCCCGGTGGCGCCGGCGACTTGTTGCGGGAGGTTGCCAACCGCGGCATCGAGAACGACATCGGCGCCGAGCTGGCGCGCCCGCTCGCAGCGGGTGTTCACGAGATCGGTGGCAATGACGGTGCGTGCACCCAGGTGCTTTGCCAACACCACGTGCAACTGTCCCATGACGCCGAGACCGATGATGAGAATCGACGCCTCCGCCACGCGGCCGGCGCGGGTCAATGATTTGACCACGCAGGCCGTCGGTTCCACCAGCGCTCCATCTTCGTCGCTGATCGTGTCGGGCAACAGCAGCGTGTCGCCGAACAGGTTGGTTTCGGGAACGCAGAAGTACTCCGCCATTCCGCCAGGCACGATGCGCGAGGCGCGCCACGTCGGGCACTGCGCAAACTCGCCGCGCCGGCAGGCACGACACTTCAGGCACGGTGCATGGTGATGCACGAAAACGCGCATGCCGGGTCCCAGGTGCGTCACCTCGGCGCCGACTTCTACGATTTCTCCCACCGGCTCGTGGCCAAAGACCAGGGGGGCCTTCTTGCGGATGTACCAGGGCACGACGTCACCCGAACAAATGCCGCAGGCGCGCGTGCGGACCAGCGCCTCCCGGGGCCCGGGACGCGGTACGGGGGCCTCCTCGACGCGGACGTCGAGGTAATCGTAGATTCGGGCAACCTTCATCGCCTCACGGAACGACGGCGAACTTTATCCCGTCTCCACGCTGGTGTTCGTGTAAAGCTTGCTCCAGGCTCCGGAGCGGATAGGCGCCGGTGATCAGCGCCTGCCCGTTGAAACTGTCGTTGGTGAGCAACTCATAGGCCCGGCGCACAGCCCGCGGGGTGAAATGAAAGGGACTGATGATGCGCAACTGATCATAGTGCAGCCGTTGCGTATCGAAGCGGCTCTGTGATCCACTTGGACAGCCGCCGAACAGCACGACCTGGCCGCCCCGGCGCGCTAGCCCGGGCGCCGCTTCCCATACCGCGACTTGCCCGGTGCATTCGATCACCACGTCAGCCCCGCGTCCGTGCGTGTAGTCGAGTACCTGCTCGCGGCCGTCGGGGAGTCCGCCGATGAACACTTGGTCGGCACCGAGCCGCCGTGCGTGTTGGGCGCGCTTTGGCCGGCGCCCGAGGACGGCGACGCGTTCGATCCCCATGGCCCGCAGCACAAGCAGGTGGAGCAGGCTGATGGCGCCGGCGCCGACGAGCACCACGGTGTCGTCCGGGCGCAAGGTGACGAATTCAAGGCCGTGGAGCACGCAAGCCAGCGGCTCGAGCAACGCCGCCACCGGAAAGGGCACGTTGTCCGGTTTGCGATAGAGGTTGACCTTGACGATGCGCGCCGGCAACTTGATGTACTCGGCATAGGCGCCAAGGACCATGGTTTCCATCACCGTTTCACAGAGGTTTTCCTGGTCGTGCTGGCAGTAATAGCACTGGCCGCACGGGGCCGTGGGTACCGCCATGACCGGATCGCCTTCGCGAAACCCGCGCACGCGTGAGCCCAGATCCGCGATCTCGCCAGCGAACTCGTGCCCGAACGGTGTGGGCATGGGAAACTTGGGATGGCCTCGCAGGAAGGCCTTCAGGTCAGTGCCGCAGGTGAGGGCGGCGCGAATGCGAACCACCACCTCTTCGGGGCCGGGGAGAGGCCGCGGTACTTCACAGAGGGAAATCTCTCCTGGACGCACTAGGACGTGGGCCTGCATGAACGGGTAACGCCCCGTCCGCGTCGCTAGTGCGGACGCTTCTTGCTGCATGTCGTACCCGTATATGTGGGCCTCCGGCTTGTCAATCAAGTTCGCAGAACGCCGTCACCATAACCGGACTGGTTCGCCCGGCGGCAAGGCGATGATGCCCTCCGCCCACGGTGACTTCCCGCAGCGGGCGCGCTATACATAATCGTTCAATGCGGGAACCTTCGGCCGTAGGACAACGACATCCCGAATTCGCTGCGTTGCTGCGTGCCGTTGCAGCTGGACAACAGAAGCCCGTGTATCTCTTCACCGGTGAGCCGTTTGAAACCAAGCCGCCGGCGCATGCGCTGCTCGATGTGCTCGTGCCCGAATCTCGCCGCAGCTTCAATCTGGAGATCTACGATGGCCGAACCACTTCCCTGAGCCGAGTGATCGACAGCCTGCGTACACCCGGCTTCTTCCCGGGCGTAAAGGTCGTATGGGTGCGCGAGAGCACGTTGTTCCTCTCGGGTGAAAAGCGCTCCGACGTCGCGGCCGCACTGTTCCGCGCCTGGGGTGAGGGGCGCGAGCCCGACGCAGCGGACAAGCTGCTCACGTTGGTCGCGCTTGCGGGATGGTCGGACGAGCAGTTCCGCGAGACCCGCTGGTCGAGCGTTGCCAAGAGCCGCGTACGTGAGGTGTTCGGCGGGGATCTGGAGGCGGGAGAGCTGGCCCAGCTCGATGCGGTGCACGCTGCATGTCTGGCGCGCGACCTCGGTGTGAGTGCCTACGGTGACGACAGCGCGGCGCTGTTGGAATTCCTCGACGCCGGCGTGTCGCCGCAAGCGGTCCTGTTGTTCACCGCGTCGGCCATCGATGCGCGCAAGCGCGTGTGCAAACGGCTGCGCGAAATTGGTGGGGTGGTCGATTTCAGTGCGGCGCGAGAGCGCAGCGGTGCCTTGAGCCGGGACACCGTGGAGGATCTGGTGCGCGAGGTCGTGGCGCAATTTGACAAACGGCTGGCGCCCGGATCTCAGGACCTCATCCTGCGGCGGGCCGGTACGGATCTCGCCGTGTTCGCGATGGAGTTGGAGAAGCTGTGCTTGTACGTCGGCGAGCGGCCGGCGATCACCGCGGACGATGTCCGCGCGGTGTTTCGCGACATGGGCGAATCGTGGATCTTCGATTTTACCGCCGCTTTGGCGAGTCGCCAGTTAGCCGAGGCCCTGCCACTGCTGCGGGGACTGATCCAGCAGGGCGAGCCGCCCTTGCGGCTGCTGGCCATGGTGGCACGCGAGGTGCGCCTCTTGTTGGTTGCCCGCGAGTGTCTGGCTGAGGCGCTGGGTGGCAAGTGGCGCCCGGACACATCGTTCAACGTCTTTCAAGCGCGCATCCTTCCGCAGGTGGACGCCGATACCCGCCAGGTCTTCGGAAACGCGCACCCCTTTGTCCTGTATCGCCGCTTCCAGGACGCGGCCCGCATCAGTGCCCGCACCTTGCGGGACGCTCTCGGGCAGTTGTCGGAGCTCGACATTCGGCTGAAATCCTCGCGGGGCGATCCGGCGATCCTGCTCGAGGCCTTTGTCATGGACTGGTGCGGCACGGACAGTGCGCCGCGTCAACGTGCCCGGGTCGCATGAGAAACATCTTTCGCCCCGTTGCAGGCCGTGTCGAGCCGGCAGCCTGGGCTTCGGCCAAAGTCCAGGCTGCCGGCGCTATCAGGGCAACCCTCCGCTTCGCGAAGGGTGACTTTCTTGCGGATGTAGTCGGTCTCCTGTTGCTGCTCCCGGTGGCGGTGATGAGTTTCGTACGCGACCGCTGCATCCAGTGGGCGGCCGCACTCGCGTACTACACGCTCATTGGTCTGGTGCCGCTGCTGATCGTCCTCTTCTCATTCATCAAGTGGCTCGGGCTGCACCGGTGGCTCACGCCGTTCATCGTCACCACCATCGGTGCCGGCTCACCGGAAGTGTCGCTGCAGATCGTCCGCTTCGTCGACCGCACGAACGTGAATGCGGTGGGTATGCTCAGTCTACTCGGAGCGATACTCGCGATTGTTGGGATATTGGGAAATGCCGAGCTCTGCTTCAATACCATTTGGGGTGGTCTTCCCGGCCGACCGTGGTGGGGGAAGGTGCGCGCGTTCATGGGCGTGGCGGTGGCCGCGCCCGTCATGCTGCTGCTAGCTTTGGCCGGCACCACGTTCTTCCGCCGCGGCACCACGGCCTGGGCCTTTTTCGAGCAGTTCTATCTCGGGGACGCGGTGCTCTTCGTGCTGCGACTCTCGCCGTATGCGCTGCTCTGGGTCAGCTTTACGATGCTGTACACCGTGCTGCCGAATCGGCCGGTCCGGCTGCGCTCGGCCCTTGTCGGGGCGGTAGTCGCCGGCTCACTCTGGCAGTTTGCGCAATGGGGCTACGTCACGTTCGTGATCAAAATGGTGCGCTATAGCGCCTTCTACGGCGCCCTGTGGCAACTGCCGATCTTGCTGGCCTGGGTCTACGTCGCGTGGTCGATCATCCTCTTTGGTGCCGAGGTGTGTCGGGTGCACCAGGAGGAGCATGAAACCCGGCTCAAGTCGTTCCGCGCCGCACCACAAACACCGGGCACGGCGCGTGCCGAATGATTTTCTCCGCGACGCTTCCCATCACCAGATGTTCGAGGCCGCTGCGGCCGTGCGTCGCGGTTACAATCAGGTCCACGTGGCGCTGTGTAGCGATTGCCAGCAGTTGCTCGTAAGGGTCGCCGATATCCACCACGAACTCGCACTTCGAGTATCCGTCCGTCCATTTCTGACGGATGTCCTCCAGCAACGAGCGGGCCCGGTTGCGCGCTTCGTCGAAGGTGAGGGTCGGTCGTTCATGCTGATACAGCTCGCCGCTAGGGACGTGGATGATGTGCGCCAGAAGGAGGGTTCCGTCGGAAACCCGCGCGAAACGTCCCCCGTATTCGATGGCGCGATACGAAGCCTCCGAAAAATCCGTCGGGCAGAGAATCGTCTTGAATTCGCGTGGCATGCTCGTTCTCCTTTTTCTCAGGCGATAATGTCGGCGGCCCGCAGCTCTGCGACCGTCGCCGCACTCAATCCGAGAACGCTCTGCAGGACCGAGTCCGTGTGCTCGCCAAGTAGCGGCCCCGGGCCACGCACTTGACCCGGCGTCTCGGACATTTTGAAGGGCACGCCATCGAATTCCACGGTCTCGCCTTCCGGCGTGGCGATCCTTGCCCAGTAACCGCGGGCTTGCAAGTGCTGATCTCGGCGACAGAGGTCTTCGGCGTTCGCCACTACTCCGGCGGCCACCCCTGCGCTTTGCAGATGAGCCATGACTTCTTCCGCGGTGCGGTTCCTGGTCCATGACTCGACGTGGGCATCGAGCGCGATGCGGTTGGTGATGCGTGCGCGCTCGGTGGCGAAGCGGTGGTTGCCCGCCCACAGTGGATTGCCGAGGGCGCGCCGGAAGCGCGCCCAGTCGTCCTCGTCGAAGACGGCAATCGCACACCAGCGATCGCGTGCCGGCCCAGCACCCGGCAGATCGGCGCAGCGATACACGCCGTGCGGTGCTGCCGGCATTTCCTGAGAAGCGTTGCCGATCGGCACGGCAGAGCGGCGATGCACCAGGATATCGAGCAGGCCGGAGCCGAGCAGGGCGGTCAGGTTTTCAAATTGGGACAAATCGATGCACTGACCTTCGCCTGTCCGGCGCCGATACCAAAGGGCCGTCAGAACGGCCAGGGCGCCACTGTAGCCCGCAGCCATGTCGGAGTACGAGAATCCCCAGCCGGCCGGCTCGCTGCCCGCATGGCGCATCAGCAGCGTGTAGCCGGACAACGCCTGCAAGGTAGGACCGTAGCTGACGTAGTCCCGGTACGGTCCGGTATGACCGAATCCAGACATGTTGAGGGCGATGATGTCCGGCTTCAGGCGACGGAGGCTCTCGTAATCCAGTCCCCAGTTCCGCATCACGCGTGCGCTGAAATTGTCGACTACCACGTCGGCCGTCGCGATGAGTCGTTGCGCTAGCTCAATCCCCGGCGGGGTATTCATGTTGATCACGATGCTCTGCTTCCCGCGGTTGAGATTGCCGGTCAGACCGCCGCGGCGCGAGCCGAAGTCCAGGGCATCACGCCGCTCGATCTTGATGACCTCGGCGCCGTGATCGGCGAGGACACGTGTTGCCACCGGCCCGGCAACGACCCACGTGAAGTCGATGACCCGCACGCCATGGAGAGCGCTGGGAGGGAATTCCTGGGTCCTGAGTGCTGAGTCCTGAGCCGGTGTGCTGCGTTCGCCGCGCTGTGCTCCGATCTGCGCCAGTACGTCGTTGGTGTGCTCCCCTAATAGCGGTGGGCGTCGGCGGATACACCAAGGCGTCTTGCTGAACACGTATGGCGCGCCGGGGTAGGTGAGGGTCTGTCCCAGTTCATCGTGCTGCACAGGGACAAAGAAACGGCGCTCGATAAGCTGCGGGTTGTGCGGCAACGTTTCCGGTGCAAGCACCGGGGCGTAGGGGATGCGCCGGAGTTGCGCGCCCTCGACCAGGTCGGCGACGGCGTAGTGTTTGACCCACTGGTCGAGCACGTCGAAAAGATGATTACAGTGGTCGCGCCGGTAGTTGAAATCTTCCCAGGCCGGCTCGACGAGGTCCTGCGCTCCGCCATCCGCCTTCGCCCACTCGACCAACGACGTCCAGTCACACAACGTACAGTGCGTGACGTAGCCGTCCTTGCAGCGGGCCACCCGGAAGTAGTGTGTCCAGTGCAGGCTGCCGTGACGTTCGGCGATGCTGCCGTTCTGATGGAAAAAGCTGCTGGCGTGTTCGATTGATGCCGCGACGCATTCCTGCACGCTGACGTCAATCCATTGCCCGCGCCCGGTGCGCTCGCGCGCCAGCAGCGCCAGCATGGCGCCGATGGCGGCATACGTGGAGGCGCTGTGATACGCCTGCAGTCCCAGTCCTTGCAGCGGCGGCTCATGCGCAAAGCCGTTCACATAGACCATACCGCCGAGCGCCTGTGCGATCAGGTCAGAGCCGCGAAAATCGCGGTACGGGCCCGTCTGCCCAAACGGCGTGATGGAGACTAGCGTCAGGCGCGGGTTGTGCGCAGCCAGCTCCGCGTAGCCCAACCTGAGACTGTCGAAGTGGCCCGGTGCCGCTGTTTCGACGATCACATCCGCCGTGGCAGCGAGCTGAACGAAGCGCTCGCGGTCCGCAGGAGCGTTCAGATCGAGCGTGATGCTCCGTTTGTTGGTGTTGTAGTGCCAGAAAAACAACGAGCCGTCTTTTCCTTCCTCACCGCTGAAGAACGGCCCAATGCGTCGCATCGCAACACCGCCCGGTGGCTCGACCTTGATGATATCGGCACCCATGTCGGCGAGAAGCTTGGCGCAATAAACGCCAGACTCGTCCGCCAGATCCAACACGCGCACACCGCGGAGACCGCCGGGCGACTGGGTCATACGCTGCCGGGATAGAAGAGGTTCCGTGCTAAGTCAACGCGCCAAGGAAGTATTGGCGTGCTCATCTGGCCCGGGTGAGAGCGGCGTCCCTGTCAGTCTTCAGGACGGATTTTCATCGCCCAAGCAACTTGTTGTTGATGGTCTCTTGCCGGCTGTGATAGCGGTAGCTGCCGTCCACGTAGAACGGGGCGCGTGGGGGGTGGTGAGGCCCCTGTATTTCGGCGAGACTCGATAGTGAAGGGGAAACATCATCCACTCAGGCCGGCTGGTACAGCCCTCGCCGCGGTCGTCCTTGTCTTCCTTGCCCTTGCCTCGCCGTCGTCCGCCGCGGCGCGAGGCATCGAGGGCACGACACAGGAGATGGAAAAGGTCACGCCCCAAGAGTTTCGCGGTGACGTGCGCAACCTCCCCAGGCTGCCTGCCCGCCTCAAGGTGTATCGACCCTTGTTGCCGGGACCAGGCAACACCAAGATACCCCCGAGCCGACCAGCCACTTCCGAGTCACTCCCTGTCCCATTGTCTATCCCTTTGGCACAGATGCCCAGCCCAGTGCAAAACTTCGCCGGTCTGAGTTTCGGCGACAGCTGTACCGGCAAACCGTGTGGCGCGGGCTGGCCTCCCGACGCGAACGGCGACGTGGGTCGGAACCATTATGTCCAAGCGGTCAACGACGCCTATGCCATCTACAGCAAAACCGGCACCCTGCTTGCCTCGTTCACGGAGGATCAGTTGTGGAGCGGTAGTGGAGCGAATCCCTGCAACGGTAATTCTCAGGGCGACTCCGTTGTGGTGTACGATCCGCTGGCGGACCGGTGGATTCTCACGCACTTTGCCTTCGCCACCGCTGGAAGCACCCCGATCTCGCCGTTCTACGAGTGCCTCGCGGTTTCCAAGACGAGCGACCCGGTTGCGGGCGGGTGGTGGCTGTATGCCCTGCGCATGGACCCAGGCGGCGTGGGAAAGCCTTCCGTCAGTACAATGAACGATTATCCCAAATTTGGCATCTGGCCCGACTGCCTTTACATGGCGGCCAATGGCTTCACGGAACCGAAGGGCAGCTTCGTGGGGGCGGAGTATGCCTCGTTTAGCCGCAGCGATCTGGAAAGTGGCACAGCACTCACATGGTCGATGGGCTTCATCAACACGACGGACCCCTTCACCATGATCCCGAGCAATCTGCTTGGCAGCTCGCCGAGCGCGCTGCCCCCAGCCGGCACGCCGAATTACTTTGTCTCCGAATCGCAGACCGCGTACGCCTTCGAGGTGAGAACATTCACGCCGGGCAGCAACTGTGGCGCTGGTGGTACCCTCAGCTCGGCAACGAATGTGAGCCAGACATCTTACTCTTTTGTATCTGGCGCGATTGTGCCTCAGCCGAACACCACGAGCACGCTCGATACGATTGACGACCGGCTGATGCAAAAGGTGCAATATCGCAAAGTAGGCAGCGCCGAATCGCTGCGGGTCGTCCACAATGTGGGCACCTCATCCTCCACGGTCGGGCAGCAGTGGGCGCAGATCAATGTCACGGGCGGCACGATTGCCACAACTCCGGTCCAGCAGCAAATCTATGCGCCGGACACAACCCTCTATCGTTGGATGGGCAGCATCGCTGCCGACAGCGCGGGCAACGTGGCGATCGGCTACAGCACCTCGAACGCCACGAGTCCGAACTTCCCGAGCATCGCGTACTCCGGGCGACTGGCGACCGATCCGTTGGATCAGCTGTCGCAAGGCGAGACGCAGCTCATCGCCGGCGCCGGCTCCCAGACCAACAACTGCAACGGCGCACCCTGCAATCGCTGGGGCGATTACAGCGCGATGAGTGTCGACCCCAGCGACGATTGCACCTTCTGGTATACGAACGAGTACTACAGCAGCCAGGCGAACGGTACTGCCGGAAATTGGCAGACGCGCATCGGCTCGTTCAAGTTTCCATCCTGCGGCGGTGCCGGGCCGACCAGCACCCCGACGAATATGCCTACGACCACCCCTTCTCGTACTCAGACTCCGACACCGACTAGTACGCCGACGGAAACCTCGACGGCGACGCCCACGAGCACCGCGACGCCGAGCAATACGCCGAGTTACAGCCCGACCGTCACCCCCACCACCACCCCGAGCAGTACCCCGACCGTGACGCCGACGACTAGTGCGACGAACACGGCCTCGCAAACGCCCAGCGCAACG
>DASVHW010000100.1 GCA_036382395.1 Candidatus Binatia bacterium
TACCCTGAAGGGGTTGCGCTCGACTCGACCTGCGGACACCATTCCGCCGGAGGCTAGCTCAACCGGAGGCCTACAACGTGACGCCTATAGGTCCGTGTGAGACCGAGGCGGGGACCGGACGCAACCCTTTCAGGGTTGAAAACCGTTCGGACCATCGACCCAGGGTAGCTTCGCAACCCTGGGCTATGATGCATAACGCCTTCGGCGTAAGGAATCGTCCCATGTCGGTTCTGTCGCTTATGGGCCAACGCCCTGGGAGACGGGCGGCGCATGTTCATGGGCAGTAGACGCCATCTTTTCCGGCGCCGTATCGAAGGGTGCCCGCCCAGCAGGACGCTTGCGTTGGTGGCCTTTCCGAGGCGGATCGGATTTGCTGAGATCCGCCTCGCGCTACGAGCGCGTCACAGCTGGGCCTTCAGGACGTCCAGATCCAACGGATCGCCTTTGGAGAGCTCCCGTCGCAGGTGCAGGGCCTCCACCGGGCAGGCGTCTTCGCAGACGCCGCAGCCCATGCACTTGATCATGTTGATGACCGCTGTCCCGCCATCTTCGCTCATGCTGATGGCGGCGAACTTACACGTGCCCTCGGCGCACACCCCGCAGCCGTTACACTCTTCGTTGACCTCCGCCACATAGCCGGACGGGGCAAGCAGGGGAAGGTTCCCCTCGAACTGATTCCACATCCGCACGCCCATGCAGCAGCAGCCGCAGCAGTTGCAGATGGCATCCAATCTGTTGCCCGCCGCGTGCTCGAAATATGCGGTGTGCACGAAGCCCTTCTCGTGACAGGATTCGAGGATCTTGACGGCCTCGTCCTGCGAGATGCGGTGATAGGACGCGTTCTGCTCGTCCATGAAGGTCGCCCAGGGGTCCCCGAGAAACATGCAGACGTCCTGCTGGCCGGGAGGAAGACACGGGTTCGGCGAAGCCGAGCGGCAGGGGCACGTTCCCACCACAATCGAGCTGGGGTTCTCGATGATGATGTCGCGAGCGATTTTGAACGGCACGACACGCTCCGGCGGGGAGAGGTGCACGTCCTCTTTGAGGGTAACCAGTTTCCGCACATCTTGCGGCCGCATCACTTTGCCATGATACAGGCTGGTCTCGGCGCTCATGGCGCTCTCACTGACCTGCCACGCCACGGCGTGGAGCATTTCCTCGATCGCAGGGTCGAGCGGCGGAAGCTTCTTGGGTTCGAGTCCCGCGCTTTCCAGAGCCTTGTTGAAGAAGTATTCGGTGTACTTCAGGTAGAGGTAGCCGGCCCAGAAATCGCCCTTCTTGTCCGGAGGAAACGCATCGAAGAGTTCCTTGGTGATTTTGTGGTGCATGAAGGCCTCCCGTGATCAGTCTAGCGGCTCGTTGACACAATCCGGCAACCGATGCAACCGACCGGTGAGTGCACCAGATGCGGAGGCGTCGGCCGCTGCATCCGATGAGATGGCCTTTTCAGCGGGGCTTGCGCTATGATAACCGGCATCGCGACGGAGGGTGAAGATGGACAAGATTGTGCGCGTCAATTTGACGAACCTGACAGTGAAGGAAGAGCCGTTTCCTGAGGAGTGGATTCTCCTCGGTGGCCGCGCCCTTTCAGCCAAGATTCTGCTGAAAGAGGTGGATCCGAAGTGCGATCCGTTGGGGCCGGACAACAAGGTGATCTTCGCGCCGGGCGTGCTGTCTGGCTCGGTTGCCCCGACTTCGGGCCGCATGAGCGTGGGGGCCAAGAGCCCACTCACCGGCGGCATCAAAGAGGCCAACTCGGGCGGACAGGCCGGACAAAAACTCATGCGGCTCGGCTATCGCGCCATCATTGTCGAAGGAAAAGCCAAGGACCCGGCGAAGCGGTACCTCGTCTTTGTCCACAAGAGCGGGGTCGAAATCCGCGAGTGCCCGGAACTCAAAGGCCTGCGGACCTATGCTGCTTCCGAGAAGCTCGGCACCCAGTTTGCGCCGCGCGCGGCCTTCGTCCTCTGCGGGCCGGCGGGAGAGCTGGGTCTCACGGGGGCCAGCGTTGCCCTGACCGACGAGGGCCCGCGGCATCCGTCCCGCCACGCGGCGCGTGGTGGACTGGGCGCCGCGATGGGCACGAAAGGGCTAAAGGCGATCGTCGTCGACGACACGGGGACACAAGCCCGAGTGGCGAAGGACAAGGAAACTTTCAAGACGCTCGCCATGCGCATGACCAAAGAATACAAGGCCGGCCCACAACACTTCCAGTTCGGTACCTCCACCACCGTTCCGGTGGCCAACATGATGAGCACGCTCCCCACACGTAACCGGCGAGAGATGCAGTTCGAGGGTGCGGACTCGCTCAACGGAATGCACGTCGTCGAGAACTACGCGACACGCGGCGGCGCCCAGCACAACTGCATGACCGGCTGCATCGTGCAGTGCTCCAACACGGTCAACGACCCCGACGGGAAGTACGTCACCTCCGCCATGGAGTTTGAAACTGTCGCCTTGTGCGGTTCCAACTGCGGCATTGCCGACCTCGACAAGGTGGCCAGGATCGACCGCTTGTGTGACGATCTTGGGCTCGACACCATCGACACCGGCGGGGCGCTGGCATTGGCGATGGACTGCGGCGCCCTCGCCTTCGGTGATGCCGACGCGGCGATCGCTCTTCTCGACAAGGTCGACAAGGGCGATGAGCTGGCCGAGACCATCGGACGTGGCGTGGTGGCGGTCGCCAAGCGCTTCAACGCCCAGCGGGTGCCAGCCATCCGCGGGCAGGGCATCCCGGCGTGGGAGCCGCGTACCCTCCAGGGCACCGGTATCTCTTATGCCACAAGTGCCATGGGCGCCGATCACACCGCTGGCTTCGTGATCATGCCGGTCGACGACCTGGCGAAGGCTTCGCAGGAGGCCCAGCTGATCGCCGCGCTCTGCGACTCCAGCGGATTCTGCCAGTTCGAGCAGCCCACCATTGATGAGATGCGGGCGATGTACTCCGCCATGTACGGCGGCGAGCTGAGCTTCGAGGACGCGGCGAATATCGGTTGGCAGTGCATGCAGGACGAGTGGGAGTTCAACCGGCGCGCCGGCTTCGGTCCGGAGGACAACGATCTCCCCGAATGGATGCGCACCGAGCCGGTGCCTTCAACCGGTGTGGCGTTCTCCGTGCCCAAGGAGGAGATCATGCGGGTATTCCAGCGCATGCCGATCTCGGACGAGCTGCGCCTGATGAAGGCGATCGGTTAG
>DASVHW010000101.1 GCA_036382395.1 Candidatus Binatia bacterium
GGCGCCAACAGTGCGGCGAGGACATCCAGCGCCCCAGCTACCGCCGTGCCGATCTCTGCTGCCGGGACGACGAACAGCGCTTCGCGTTCGGGACACGGGCGCACTTTGAAGGTCGCCTCGACGACCGTACCCAGCGTCCCGAAAGACCCGGTGAACAACTTCATCAAATCGTAGCCGGCGACGTTCTTGACCACGCGGCCGCCGCCTTTCACGAGGGTGCCGTCAGCCAGCACTACTTTCACGCCGATCAGAAGATCCCGGACCTTACCCTGCGACAACCGCAGCGGGCCGGATGCGTCCGTCGCGATCAAGGCGCCGATGCTGGTGTGTTCGGGATCCGGCGGGTCGAGAGGCAACCGCTGCCTGGCTGGCCTCAACGCGGCGTTCACTTCGGCCAGGGTGGCGCCGGCCTCGACCGTGACTGTCATGTCGGCTGCCTCGTGCGCCAGAATCCGGTTCAGCCGCCGTGTCGAGAGCGCCACGTCGTATCGCTGCGGCAGATTGCCGACCCCGAGCTTCGTACCGTTGCCAACCGGCATCACCGCCAAGCCCGCTTGATCGGCGGCCGCGGTGCAGCGGCTGAGCTGCTCAACGGTCTCTGGAAAAAGGACACACTGCGGTGTCAGGCCATCGACAGCGAAAGCGTGCGCCGCGCCGCCCGTGGCAATGGCGTCGGCGGGCAGCAGGTCGCCAAACGTCCCGATAGCCATCGCGCTGCTCACACGGCCGCCTGCCGGCGCGGGCGCATGGTTTCGACGCACGCGCCCGGCGTGGGAAGGATCTTTCCCGGGTTGCAGCGCCGGGCGGGATCGAACACCTGGCGCAGCTGGCTCATCACCAGCAAATCGGCGGGTGAGAAGATGAGCGGCATCTGCGCGATCTTCTCCATACCGATACCGTGCTCCCCGGTGATACTGCCGCCGAGCGCCACGCAGGCTTCCAGGATCTCGGTTCCCGCGGCGAGGACGCGGCGCACCTCGTCGGGGTTGCGTTCGTCGAACAGCAGCAAGGGATGGATGTTGCCGTCACCGGCGTGAAAGACGTTGCCGATGCGCAGATGATATCGCTGCCCGATCTCGGTGATGCGGCGCAAGATGTCGGGCACCTTGGTGCGCGGCACCACGCCATCTTGCGTGCAGTAATTCGGGGCCAATCGCCCCACGGCGCCGAAAGCGCGCTTGCGGCTCTTCCAGAGCGCGGCGCGTTCTACCTCATCCTTCGCGACCCGCACTGTGCGGGCGCGGTTCGTCTGGCAGATCTCGACCACACGTTGGACTTGTTGATCGAGACCGGCGGCAAGACCGTCCAACTCGACGATGAGGACGGCGCCTGCGTCCGTCGGGAATCCGAAGTGAAAGGCGGCTTCGACCGCTTCCACGATCAGCTGGTCCATCATTTCCAAGGCCGCTGGAATCATGCCGGCGGCGATGATGCCGGAGACCGTGGCGGTCGCATCATCGACTGACTCGAAAATCCCAAGCAGCGTTTTCCACGCTTCGGGCTGCCGGACGAGCCGCAATGTCGCTTGCGTCACGATCCCGAAGGTGCCCTCGGCACCGACGACGAGCCCGGTGAGGTCGTAGCCCGGCACGTCCTCCACCGCGCCGCCGAGGTGCACGATCTCGCCGTTGGGCAGCACCAGCTCGACCCCGAGCACGTGGTTGGTGGTCACCCCGTACTTGAGCGTGTGCGGGCCCCCGGAGTTCTCCGCCACGTTGCCGCCGATGGTGCAGGCCTGCTGGCTCGATGGGTCGGGGGCGTAACACAGGCCGCGCTGCTGGACGGCGTTGGTGATGCGGAGATTGACGACGCCGGCTTCGACGACGGCGCGCTGGTTCACGTAGTCGACCTCGACGATGCGGGTCATGCGGCTGGTGCCGATCGTCACCGGGGCATTCACCGGCAGGCAGCCGCCGCTCAGCCCCGTCCCGGCACCGCGCGGCACGAAGGCAATGTCTTCCTCATGCAGCAGGCGCACAATCCGCGCCACCTCTTCGGTTGAGCGGGGCAGGACGACGACTTCGGGGATGCGCTTCTCCAACGTATAGCCGTCACACTCGTATACTTTGAGTTCGCTCGGGCGGGCGATGACGGCGTCATCTCCGGCAATGGCGCGCAGCGCACCCACGATCCGACCGTCGAGCATCTTTGACAGCCTATCCGCGGCTAGATAATAGCACAAGGAATGACGTCGCTTGCAGAACCCTTACAGCCGCCGACCCGTGTGCTGCTCGGTCCCGGTCCCAGCAACGTTCACCCGCGCGTCTTGCGCGCCATGAGTATTCCGCTGGTGGGACATCTGGATCCCGCCTTCTTGCGCATCATGGACGAGACCAAGCGGCTGTTGCAGTTCGTCTTCCAAACACGCAACGAGTTGACCATCCCTCTTTCCGGCACCGGCAGTGCCGGTATGGAGGCCTGCCTGGTGAATCTGCTCGAACCCGGTGACGAAGCGGTGGTCTGCGTCAACGGCGTGTTTGGCACGCGCATGGCCGAGATTGTCGAACGCTACGGCGCGACGCTGGTCCGCGTCGAGGCCCCGTGGGGGCGGGTGATCGATCCCGCCGACGTTGCGGCCGCCTTGAAGCGCTGTCGGCGGCCGAAGCTGGTTGGCATCGTGCACGCCGAGACGTCGACGGGTGCGTGGCAGCCGTTGGAAGAGATCGGCCCGCTGGTACATGCGGCCGGCGCGCTGCTCGTGGTCGATACGGTCACCTCGTTGGGAGGCTGTCCCGTGCATGTCGACGATTGGGGTATCGACGCCTGCTACAGCGGCACGCAGAAGTGTTTGAGCTGCCCGCCGGGCTTGTCACCCATCACCTTCGGTCCGCGCGCGGTCGAGGTACTGAGTACGCGGAAGAGCAAGGTCCAGAGCTGGTACCTCGATCTGACCATGATTCAGAAGTACTGGGGTGCCGAGCGCGTGTATCACCACACGGCGCCGATCAGCATGAACTACGCCTTGCACGAAGCCCTGCGGCTCATCGAAGAGGAAGGGCTCGAAGCCCGCTGGCGCCGGCACGAAGGCAATCATCGGGCGCTGAAGGCGGGTCTGGCGGCGATTGGGCTGGGCATCGCCTCGCAGGAGAATCATCAGCTGTGGACCCTCAACAGTGTCCGCATACCCGACGGCGTGGAGGATGCGCGCGTGCGCACCGCGTTGCTCGAGGACTTCGGCATCGAAATCGGTGGTGGTTTGGGTCCGCTGAAGGGGCAGACGTGGCGCATCGGACTGATGGGCGAGTCCAGCAATGCCGCTAACGTGCTGTTGGTGCTGAGCGCGCTGGAGCGCGTGTTGCCGCAGTGCGGCTATGCGGTCAAGGCGGGGGCTGGGCTGGCGGCTGCGCAACGGGTGTACGCCGGTTCGTGATGCGTGATTCGTGAAACGTCTCGGCTGGCAAGGGACAGGGCGGGTGTCGCGGGTTACTGCGGCGATGCTGTGCGCTGCATTCGCCTCGTGCGCCTACATTCCATCTGTTCCGGCGCCGTTAGCGACAGGGCCGCATCTGGTGGCGCTCGACGCTGATGCCTGTCGCGCCTTGCTGCGTGACGATGCGCCGCTAACGTCCTTGCAGCAAGCGGCGGCGCGGAGCGTCGAATACCTCCAGAAGTTGCCCCCAGACCGGACGCTCTCGGCGCTCGATCGGCGAGTGGCGGTTGGTGAGCTGGTGGCGCCCCTGACGGCGCTCGCCGATATGGCGCCCGCCGACGACAATTGGAGCCAGCCACTGTGCGACCGGTTCCGTGTATACCGCGCCGATCTGCCAGAAGCCGTGCTGGTCACGGGTTACTATCAGCCTGAACTGGCAGCCAGCCGGCGGCGGACGGAGCGTTTTCGCTATCCTCTATATCGGACGCCTGACGACCTGGTGGACGTGGATCTCAGTCAGTTCTGCCCTGACTGCCGCAGCCGCGTGATCCAGGGCCGGGTGGAGAAGGGCAGGCTGGTGCCGTACTACACCCGCGCCGAGATCAATGCCGGCGCGCTGGCCGATCGCGACTATGAGATCGCTTGGGTCGATGATCCGGTTGAGGCGTTTTTTCTGCATGTGCAAGGGTCGGCGTTGCTCCGGTTCGAAGACGGCGTGCACATGCAGATCAGCTACAGCAGCTCCAACGGCAGACCGTACACCAGTCTGGGCAGTGTCCTGATCGGGCAGGGCAAGATGTCGCGTGACACCGTGTCGTTGCAAGCATTGAAGGACTACCTGCATGCCCATCCCGAGGAGGAATCAGGGCTCACGGCGGCGAATGAGCGCTACATCTTCTTCCGTGCCGTTGCTGCCGGCCCCGTTGGCAGTCTTGGCGTTCCGCTCACGGCTGGCCGCTCCATTGCTGCCGACGCCAGCGTCTACCCGCCGGGCGCGTTGGCTTTTCTCCGCATTGCCTCCAGAGGAGCGGCATCATCAGAGAGCAGCAAGCCGGCCGTCTCGCGCTTGGCGCTCATTCAAGATGCCGGTACTGCCATCAGCGGCCCCAATCGCATTGACGTGTTCTGGGGCACGGGTCCGACGGCAGAAGCGATCGCCGGTGATATGCGTAATGCGGGCGAGCTGTATCTGGTCTTGCCGAAGTGAGCCCCCACCCTGCCCCTCCCTCGTTGCCAGAGCTGGCAACCGGGGAGGGGATTCTCTCTAGAGTCCCGGCGCCATGCCTCCGGCGATCGGAAGTGCAACGCCCGTGAGGTAGCCGGCGGCGGGGCTGCAAAGGTAAGCGACCACATCCGCCACTTCGTCCGGCGAGCACTGGCGGCGGAGTGCGATTTTCTGCGCTGCGTTCCGCCGCGCCTCTTCAATTGTGATCCCTTCCATCTGCGAGATGAATTCGTACTCGGCGGCGCCCAGATCGGTATCCACCATGCCGGGGCAGACGGCGTTGCAGCGGATGCCGAACTGGCCGAACTCGGCGGCGATGGCCTTGGTGAAGCCGACGACCGCGAACTTCGTCGTGTGATAGCCGCACATCAGCTCACCCGCTCCCAATCCCGCGAGTGACGAGGTGTTGACGATCACACCGTTGCTCCGCTCGATCATCTTGGGGATGACGAGTTGGCAGAAATGGAACATGCCCGTGATGTTGACGCTGAGGCTCAGGTCCCACTGCTGCTGCGTCATGGCGAGGAACGGACCGACGCCGACGGCAGTGCCGGCATTGTTGAAAAGGATGTCGATCGCACCGAATCGCGTGACGGTTTCTTCCACGCAGGCTTCGATTTGGTCGCGCTGGGTCACGTCCACCTTGCACGCCAAACCCCGCCTGCCGCGCGCTTCGACCTCGCTCACCACGCGCTGCAGCTGCTCCCAGTCGTCGCCGACACCGTAGAAGGCCAGATCCCCTTCGTACTTGCGGCAGAGATCGGTGACGACCACGTTGGCTCCGTGCTCGGCCAGACGCAGTGCGGTGCTGCGGCCGATGCCATGCGGCCGCCCCGCCCCGGTAATGATCGCCGTTTGTCCTTCCAATGGCTTCATGAATACCCCTGGATGTGGCGTAGGCCTATCGTATATCGCCGCGATCACCAAGGGTTTTCACTGTTCCAGCCTCTGCATGTAGCGGCGCGTGATGTCGGCTACGGGCCCGTTCGGCTCCAGCCGTAACGCCGTCTCCAGATGCTCGCGTGCCGCGGCGCGATCGCCGAGCGAGAACAGGACCTGGCCGAGCAGCGCATGGGTCTTGGCTGCATCCCACTGCGGGAAGCCTTGCTCCGAACCGGCGATATCTCCGAGCCGCAAGGCCCGTTCAAAAGCATCGCGCGCCCTGGTGATGTCGCGCGCCACCGCCGGGCGATCTGCCTGTCGCTGCTCTTCCTCCAAATGCGACATCAGCGCCATTCCCAGATTGTGGTACAGCATCGGATGCGGGCGGATCTTGATGCCGGTCTCGAAAGCATTTTCGGCTTCGCTGTAGCGTGCCATGTGGCGATAGAGGGTGCCGATCTCGTTGTACGTCATCGCCTGCCCCTCGGGGCTCGACTTCGCCGCCAGCGCCCGCTGCAGCTCGCGATCGGCGTCATCGAGCCGATTGCGCCGCTCCAGCGCGCCGGCCAGCTCTCGGTGTGGCAGGGCATCATCGGGCACCTTTGTCGCCACGTCGCTCCAGAAGGAAAGGTCGTCCCCCCACACCCGGGTGTAGCGCGTGCTCTGCGCGCCCAGGAGCAGGCCTACGACGGCGAACGCGGCGAGGACCCAGCGGCCGGCAAGCTGCCGGCGTTCGGCGAGGCGCACGACGGCCCAACTGAGGAGCAGGCACGATGCCACCGAGGGAACGTAGAGGTAACGGTCGGCGACCGGCGCAGAGGCGCTGCGGCGCACGATCACGGTCAGTGACGGCAAGAGGGTGACAAAGAACCATGCTGCCAGAAAGGCCAGCGGCCAACGGTCCTGCCTCCAAGCGAAGGCGATCAGAGCGGCTCCCAACAACGGGGCAAGCAACCCGATCAGCAAATAGCCAGCACCGGCGGGTACTGCGGGGATATAGGCGCACAGGGGCATGGGGACGATGGCTCGAACGACGTAGAAGCCGGCCGCGCGCAACAGCTCGCCCACAAGCTCCGACGGCGGCGCCCCGGTTGCCAGGCCTCCGATAAATGCGCCCAGCGCCTGCCGCCGCAACGCGAAGTACACCACGGTGCCGATGGCGAGCGGAAGATAGCGCCGCCACGCCAATCGCTGGAGGCGGAGCAGATCGAGAAACGGTACGAGCACCGCACACGCCAGGGCCATCTCTTTGGAGAATGCGGCGAGCAGGAAGGTTACGCCCCCGAGCCACGGCGCCCATGCCCGTTGCCGGTCCAGAAAGAGGAGCATGGTGATGAGCACGAACGTGCAGACGATGACGTCGGAGCGTCCCGCCATCCACGCCACCGACTCCACGTGGGTCGGATACACCGCGAAAAGCAGGGCGCCGCCGGCAGGAATCAACCACTGGCGAGGGAACAGACGGCTGGCAAATATCCAGACCAGCAGGACATTGCCGGTGTGAAACGCGAGGACGGAGGCGTGGAACCAAAAGGGCGTCTCGCCGCCGACCCAACGGTCGAAAAGATAGGTGACGAAGACGACAGGGCGGAAATAGAATTTCGGAATTATGGGCGGAAGAATGAACAGGTCGCGGAGTGAGCCGATCGCGCGCAACTGCTGCAAGACCAGCGGATCGTCCCAAATAAAACCGCCGTTCAGAGACGGAGTGTAGACCGCAAGCGCGGCGACCACGGCAACCGCGGCTGCAGCCCACGGGCGCGCC
>DASVHW010000102.1 GCA_036382395.1 Candidatus Binatia bacterium
GGTCATGATCGACCAGAGCCGAGCCATCGACAACCGCCGGCTGCGGCGGCCGCTCGGAGAAGTCCCGAAGCCGGTTCTCCGAGAGGTGAAGGAGAAGCTCCGGCATCTGGGGGACTTCTGACCGGATAGTGAAAGTCCAAACTCCCTGCCTGACCCCGTCCCTTCTACACGTCACGGGCGTATTATCACGAAAGTCTGAAGTCCGTGCCTGAACCCCGCCCCTTTTCCCCCGTGCATGGCGCCCCGCCTGGGCGCCCGCATCACGTGACGACGATTATGGAAGCGTAGTGCAGATAGAGCTTCTGCTCAGGGGAGGCCGTTATGGTCTGAAGAACAACCAGATCATCGCGAATGTCCGTGATCTTCACGCGAATCAGTCCGAGAGAGGGAAGCGCAACGGTGAACGGTTCGCCCCTCGACTTCAGGAAGTCCAAGACTGCCTTGAAGTCTTTCTGCGCTACTGCGTCACTCATGGGTCTCCTTTTCCCCCGGCGCTGCTGGAGGCGCGAGAAACCCCTCGATCGCGGCCCGTGTGTTCGGGTCCACCTTGATGAGGGTCTTCGCAAGGGCATCGGCCTGCTTAGCAGAGTCAGCCATTGCCAGTTGAAGAGCAGCCTGCAAAACGTCCTTGTAAAGATCTTTCACGTCGCCAGCGCTCAGGTTGCCGTTGATCGCTTGCTCGCAGAGCCGATAGAGAGACTCCCGCAGGAAGAGGACGGTCTGCGTGCGGCCCGCGAGCTCGACCACGTCGCTCGCAAACTTGGCCTGTGCTTCTCCCTCGATGGCCGACTGTTGAGTCTTGATCTTTGCGAGGATCTCACTCGTCTGTTTCAGAGCCACGTCGGGAAAAGGTTCGGCACAAAGCTTGAAGTTGGGTGGGGTAGACGATGAAATGAGCAAGGCTCCGCGACGATCGGCAGCGTAGTCAAACCAGTATGAGGTCGCATTATTGGAGAGGGCGTGCTTGCGCGCCGGGCTTGTTAAATTGGTGCACCCGGTCAAAATGCAAAAGGCCACCAGGAACCAAAGACCTCGCTTTGTCATGTTACCTCCCTTGCGGAGCGCCGGAGCCTGGTCTCAGTAAACGTCTCTGCCCTGCTCCGTCTTGAAATCCACCTCACGCACGCCTGGGAATGCCAGGCGGCTTTCCAATCTCGTCCTCCGACCGCACCAGCCAACGGTACCCGCCGAGGTGCCAACCGATTCAACGCAAGACGTGCGCTGTCTCCTTTTCTTTGATCCCCTCCTCACGGCGCCACACACCGGTTCGTCTGGCACGGGCGCATCTTACTGAGTCTCGCACAATACAGTGACAAGCTTGCATACCGATCTCCCCGAGTAGCGCCCGTCTTTTCCGGGCGCGTATCGAGGGGCGACCGCGGTGGACGTGCCTCGCAAGCATCCCTCGATACGGCGCCCAGAGAAAGGGCGCCTACTCGGGACGAACGGAAGATGTGACCGTATTATGAAAGATTCAGTAGAATCACTTCTCGTCCGTGGCGGCGGCGCTGCGCCCCGCCTTGCGGCCGAAGAACGAGCCATCCCCGAGTGAGATGCCGCTGCAGTATCCGTGCGCGGCGAGACCCGAGGTGGTGCGTCCCGCGGCGTAGAGGCCGGGGATGACGTTGCCGTCGGGATTCAGCACCTCGCCGGTCGGTCGCGTGT
Source organism: Candidatus Binatia bacterium (assembly GCA_036382395.1). Lineage (NCBI taxonomy): Bacteria > Candidatus Binatota > Binatia (SeqCode) > Binatia bacterium. The sequence goes on from DASVHW010000102.1 coordinate 1,666, forward strand.
GCAGGCCGCCCAGCGTGAAGGTGGCCCAAATGACCTTGTCCGTGCCACAGTCGACGGCGGCGTAAGGTGGTTCGGTGAGCGGCCGTAGCAACTCAGGTCTTTTGTGGAAGAGTGGGTCCTCACCTTGGGCGGCGAAGCGGTTGTAGTACTCGACCGTGCGCTGCAATGAACCGGTCGGCAAGCCGAGGCCTTTCTCGATATCTTCCACCGTCTCCTCGACGCACGTGGGATCCATCACCACCATGTTCCGTTCGAAGATGGCGTTATCGAGGATCAGGTACATGTGGGCATCTTGTCGGAACAGGCACTCCTGACCGATCCGGCCATAGTACGTGTCCTCGTTGATGAAGCGCTGGCCGAAACGGTTGACCAGGATTCCGCGCATGAGCCGTTGCGGCGGCGTCAGCGGTATGGCCACCTCGGCGGCGTCCATGTGGATGATGTCGGCGCCGGCACCCATGGCCATGCGGATGGCGCGGCCGTCGTCGCCGTCCACACCCAGCTTGATGGGGCATTGCCAGCTGCGCGGAGTGTGGCGGGCCACCATCTCCTGATTCATCGTAAACCCGCCGGCGGTGAGCACGACACCGCGGCGCGCGCGGATCAGACGCTCTTGCTTGTCTTGCCGCACGACCACGCCGACGACCCGGCCCGGCTCATTCACCACCAGCGTTTCGCAGCGCGCGTCGCACTCGATGCGAACGCCGCGGCGCTCGGTGGCGGCAATGAGTTTTTGCATCAGAAAGCCACCGGCGGCCGCGGTAAACTGCGGCTTATGCCCGCGCGGCGCCGGCCTGGCGATGCGATCGAAGGGATGGGCGTTCTCGCCACCGGTGAAGACCAGGCAATCGTCGGTAGGCGCCTCCGAACCCGGTTCCGGGTAGAAGCTCATCTTGAAAGGCACGCCGTGGTCGACGAGCCAGTCATAGTGCGCGACGCTCTCGTCGCAAAAGACACGGATCTTCGCCTCGTCCGGTTCCGGTCCGAGGGCGGCCATGAGGAACTTGTACATCTCCTCGGGCGTATCATCGAAGCCGCAGGCCTTTTGCACCGGCGTGCCGCCCCCCATATAGATCTGGCCGCCCGACATCGCCGAGGTCCCACCTCCGCCACTGGCGCGCTCGAGCACGAGCACATCGGCGCCGGCCTCGGCTGCCTCAATGGCCGCACAGGCGCCGGCGCATCCGAAACCGACGACGACCACGTCGGCTTCCAAATCCCATTTCTTTACCTTGCGAGCTTTGCGAACCGTCGATGGGTTGATCTGCTGACTACTTGCCACTGGATACCTCTCCGTTCACTGGGTGTGTGCACATAGGGGAAAGTGGGTCAGGCGGTGCCTGCCCGGAAATGGAACGGTACGCTCCGAGGCTACGCTTTCGCGATGATGTCGTCGGCGTAGCGCCGCAGCGCGTCGATCTTCTGGGTCAGCGTCATGCTGTCCGAGCTCCGGTCGTAGGGGTTGCGGAAGCCGACGATGACATCGGTGATGCCGAGATCTTCGAGGCCATGGATGCCGTCGACGGTGAACGCATCGAATGAAATGACGTGAAGTTCAAACGGCTCGCGCTCGCGTCCGTACTCTTTCCGCAGCTGTGTCAGCCGCTGCAGCATGGCTCCGAGATCGTCGCTGCCGGCGTGCATCCAGCCGTCACCGATGCGGGCGGCGCGCCGCAAGGCGGGCTCGGAGTGACCGCCGATGAGTATCGGGATCGGCTCGGTGGGTACCGGGCAGATCTTGATGCTGGGGATGTCGTAGTGCTTGCCGTGGAACTCGTAGAAGTCGCCCTTCGTCAGCCCGCGGATGATGTCGATC
>DASVHW010000103.1 GCA_036382395.1 Candidatus Binatia bacterium
ATGGCGAGACGTCGTAGTTGAGGTGGTTTGCCTTTCCGATCACCACCCTCGACTACGTCCGCAGACCCTGCGGAGCCGCGCAGCGGGGGGCGGGGGTGTCAGTGCAGTCATGTATCGCACAGTCCGCGATGAAAAGCCAGGACGGAGACACCATCAGAAACGGAGCTGGGCCGCATGAGACCCCGACGCCCCGGCCACTCAGGCGGCGGCGCGCTCGCTGCGGCCCGGCTGCACCGCGGCGATGAAACGCAGATGCGCGTGGCGATCGAGGGTCTCTTGCAGCCAGAAGTCGTTCTTGAACAGCAACAGCGGCCGGCCCTCCACGTCGAGCAGGCACAGCACGGCGCCGAGGCGCTCGAGCTCGACGGGATCGAAGTTGCCCTCCACCCAGCGGGCGTGCTGCGACGGCTGGGCTTCGAAACGCACGTCGACGTCGTACTCGCTCTTGAGACGGGACTGGATGACGTCGAACTGCAGCCGCCCGACGGCGCCGAGGATGGGGTCGCGCTCGAGGCGCTCGCGGTGGAAGAACACCTGGACCGCACCTTCCTCGGACAGCTGGTCGAGCCCCTTCTTCAATTGCTTGCGCTTGAGGGGCTCGGTCAAAACGAGGCGCACGAAGTGCTCCGGCGAGAAGCGCGGAATGCCGGCGAACTCGATGCCCCCGGCCTCGCTGAGCGAGTCGCCGATGCGCAACAGGCCGGGGTCCCACACGCCGACAATGTCGCCGGCGAAGGCCTCCTCGATGCAGGTGCGTTCCTGCGCCCGGAACTGCAGCGAGCGCTTGAGGGCGAGCCGTTTGCCGGTGCGCCCGAGGGTCACTTCCATGCCGCGCACGAAGCGCCCGGAGCACACCCGCACGAAGGCGACGCGGTCGCGGTGCAGCGGGTCCATGTTCGCCTGAATTTTGAAGACGAAGCCCGAGAACGCAGGCGCGTCGGGCGACACCGGGCCGGTGGCCGTCGCGCGCGGCAGCGGCGGCGGCGCCAGCTCGATGAACTGGTCGAGGAACGGCTCGACGCCGAAGTTGGTCAAGGCGCTGCCAAAGAACACCGGCGTCAGCTCGCCGCTGCGGAAGGCTTCGTGGTCGAAGCCCGTGCCGGCGCCGTGCAGCAGGGCAAGCGAGTCCGACAGCCGACCGTGGGCGCGGTCGCCGATGACGGCGCGAAACGCCGGATCGTCGAGGCTGCCCACCTGCATCACGGCCTTGTGCGCCGCCCGTTCGCCACGCTCGAACAGCAGCACCCGCTGCAACCAGCGGTCGTAGACACCCTGGAAGCCGGCACCGGAGCCGATCGGCCAGGTTGCCGGGCTGGCGGGAATGCCGAGCACCCGTTCGATCTCGTCGAGCAGGTCGAGCGGGTCGCGCCCCTCCCGATCCATCTTGTTGATGAAGGTGACGATGGGGATGCGGCGCATGCGGCAGACCTCGAACAGCTTGATGGTCTGCGGCTCCACCCCCTTGGCGCTGTCCAGCAGCATGATGGCGCAGTCGGCCGCGGCCAAGGTGCGGTAGGTGTCTTCGCTGAAGTCGTTGTGGCCGGGCGTGTCGAGCAGGTTGATCTCGTAACCGCCATAGGGGAACTGCATCACACTGGTGGTGATGGAGATGCCGCGCTCGCGCTCGAGCGCCATCCAGTCGCTGGTCGCATGGCGCGCGTCGCGCCGCTGCTTCACCGACCCGGCCAGATGCACGGCGTCGCCGTAGAGCAGCAGCTTTTCGGTCAGCGTCGTTTTGCCGGCGTCGGGGTGGGAGATGATCGCGAAGGTGCGCCGGCGCGCCACCTCCGCTTTCAGTCGTTCCCTCGAATCGTTCATGCCCAATCTCAGCTTCCTCGATTGCCTGCGATTTTCCTGCCCACCCGTGGGCACCCACGCTGCAGATGTCTTCGAAGAGAGGGTTGCATTCTCAATGTTGAAGACCAGCCAGCGTCGCCGCACAGGGCGGCGCATCACTGCCGTGAGCGGTCGAAATCAAGGCGGGGTGCGGGGGATGATCACGGGTAAAGAGAAGACGAGATCGCGGCCAAAGTCAATCGCTACCCCCTCGCAGCAGTGCAGAGCGTGCGTCTGGTTCAGACGGGCGGCTGTGCTATGAATCCCTGCACCTGGAGGCCACGATGAGTCTTGATCCGGCGATGTTCCTGCCCGCAGCAGTCGATGCGGAGACGGCTGCATTGAACGACGGTATTGAACGGTTGCTGGTGACGCAGCCGTCGATCGACCAGCTGCAGCCGCAGGCCTTTCGCGATGCGCGCGAAGCCGGCGCGAGCGCCTTCGGACCGATCGTCCGCGTCGACTGGGCGACGGAGCGTCGCATCCCCGGGCCTGCCGGCGAGATCGCCATCCGTCAGTTCGTTCCCGAGACCGTGAAGGGCGTCTGCCTGCACATCCACGGGGGCGGATTCGTCATCGGCCGTGCCCACCATCAGGACGTGCCGCTGGCGAGGCTCGCCACTGAGGGCCAGCTGGCCGTCGTGAGCGTCGATTACCGGCTGGCTCCGGAACACCCCTACCCGGCCGCTCCCGACGATTGCGAGGCGGCCGCCGTATGGTTGGCGGCCAACGCCAAACGCGAGTTCGGCACGGATCGACTGCTGATCGGTGGCGAATCGGCGGGCGCCAATCTCGCCGCCGTGACCCTGCTCCGCATGCGTGACCGGCATCGTTTCACGGGCTTCTCCGGCGCCATGCTGACGTTCGGCGTGTTCGACATCTCGATGACGCCGAGCGCGCGCCGCTGGGGCAACCGCAACCTGGTCCTCAATACGCCGATCATGCAGTGGTTCAGTGATCACTACGTTCCCGCCGAGCGGCGGCAGGATCCCGACGTGTCACCCCTGTACGGCGATCTCTCGGACCTGCCGCCCGCCATCTTCACCGTCGGCACATTGGATCCGCTGCTCGACGATACGCTGTTCATGCAGGCGCGCTGGCTGGCAGCCGGCAACCGCGCCGCGCTCCAGGTGTTCCCGGGCGGGATCCACGGCTTCATCGCCTTTCCCCTCGAGATCGCCCGCCGCGCCAACGAGCGGATCGTTCAGTTCCTCAAGCAGGCATAAGACCATCGGAGGATCAAATGGACTTCGAGCATTCAGAGCGTGCCCAGCACTACATCGACCAGGTCACGCGCTTCGTACGCGAACGCATCGTCCCGAGGGAACAGACCTACCTCGACCAGCTCGTCCACAGCGAGGACTGGCGACAATGGCGGATCCCTCCGATCATCGAACAGCTCAAGGCTGAAGCGAAGGCCGCAGGGCTCTGGAATCTCTTCCTGCCCGACAGCGAGCACGGTGCCGGCCTCGACAATCGCGACTACGCGCCGCTGGCGGAGATCATGGGCAGTAGCTTCCTCGCGCCCGAGGTTTTCAACTGCAGTGCCCCGGATACCGGCAACGCCGAGGTGCTGGTGCGCTACGGCTCGGAGGAGCAGAAGGAACGCTGGCTCAAGCCCCTGCTCGACGGCGACATCCGTTCCGGCTTCGCCATGACCGAGCCGGCCGTGGCGTCGAGCGACGCCACCAACATGAAGGCCACCTGCGAGGTGGACGGCGATCAGATCGTCATCAACGGCCAGAAGTGGTGGACCAGCGGCGCCGGCGACCCGCGCTGCAAGTTCCTGATCTTCATGGGCGTAACCGACCCCCGTGCCGAACGCCACCAGCGCCACTCCATGGTGCTCGTGCCCATGGACAGCCCCGGCGTGAAGATCGTGCGCATGGTGCCCGTGTTCGGCCATCTGGACGAGCCCCACGGCCACGGCGAGGTCGTGTTCGACGACGTCCGCGTGCCGAAGAGCAACTTCATTGCCGGTCCGGGGCGCGGCTTCGAGATCGCACAGGGGCGGCTGGGTCCGGGCCGCATCCATCACTGCATGCGTGCCGTCGGCGGGGCCGAGCGGGCTTTGCAGCGTCTGTGTGAGCGAGCCGCGGGGCGTGTCGCCTTCGGCAAACCTCTGGCGAATCTGGGCGCCAACCGCGACATCATCGCCAACTGCCGCATGGCCATCGACCAGGCGCGGCTACTCACGCTGCACGCCGCTTGGGCGTTGGACCGCCACGGCACCTTCGGCGCGCTCACGGACGTGTCGGCGATCAAAGTGGTTGCCCCGAACGTGCTGCAGATGGTGGTCGACGCCGCCATCCAGATTCACGGTGGCGAGGGGGTGGCCGACGCCGAGCTCACCCGCCTGATGGCGACGGCCCGCGCCCTACGGATCGCCGACGGGCCGGATGAGGTGCATCGCGGGATGGTGGCCCGGCTGGAGCTGAAGAAATACCGGTAGCGGCGTCTGTACTGGGCCAGCACGACACAGGACGAGCTCATGGCTGGTGGACAGCGAGGAAAAGAATTGATAGCTGTCCGTCGTGAAGGAGGGTGGTCTATGTTGAAAGTCGTAGGAATTCTCTTCGGTGTGGCGATCCTGATGTTGAGCGTGGCCGTCACGCGCACGGAAGCCGCTTGCTGCTCGGCCTCCTGCATTGGCCCGGTCCCGTGGCATGCGTGCTTCGCCGATACGACCTCGTGCAATACTATCCCCTGTGTCCCCCCGGGCGCGACTTCGTTGCACGTTGATGCCAGCGCCACCTGCGGTCAGGGCGACTTCGCCTCTTGCCCCACCAGCGAGGTGGGCCAGTGTAATGACAACGTGAACAATGACGGATGGATCGACAGCGTCACGGACATGGCCGACCCGGATTGCAACGTTGGGCCCAGGGTTGGGGCGCCCGCCGCGGGCCCGTTCGGAGCTGCGGCCCTCGTGGTCTCGCTGATGATTTTCGGTATTTACCGCCTGGCTCGTAAGAGTCAGAGCTAGGCCAGTCCCTCGTTTCGCTCCTTTCCGCACATCCGCCGGGCTGGCTTAAAGAGGCAGCCCGGCCGTTTATCTGACGCTCGTTGGCGACGGCTGCGTAGGCGACGTCAGTCCGAGTGCGGATAGCCGGCATTAACGCGGCATTTGTCATAAGACCCATCAGAAATTCCCGAACCCTCGGCCGTACCCCCAAAACTTCAGACGGACCCGTATATACGGCCGGCACGCCGGTGGTATTCGACGCGGTCTATCCGAAGTTTGTGACCTTTACGATTCCGCCGGCAACCACGGTCCTGACGTCCTGCATCACGTCATGGCCCGGGGAATCGAGCGCCGCCGCATCTTCCGGTCCGACCGCGACCGCCACGACTGACTCGCGCGTCTGACGACCTGCAGCCTGGAGGGGGGCGCGAGCGGTGGGCGTTCGATGAGCGCGTCTTGGGTTCGAGCCAGTTCGTCATACGGTTGCGGAGCGAGCAGCTCGCCAAGGCTACGTGCACGCCCCGCGGAGAATCGCGCGACGTCACGCTGGCGCAGCTTGCGCGGGCCGTGGCGCAGAGAATGCTGCTGTCGGGTGCGGAGCTCTGCAGCGGAGCGAAGCGGCGCGAGGTGGTCGCGGGCCGGGCCATGCTGAGTTTCCGCACCGTCAAAGAAGCAGGGCTGCGGACGGCCGCAGTTGCGATCGCGTTGAACGTCACCGCCCGAGCGGTGGCCCGCGTCCTTCCGCTCGGTGCCCGCCTTGCCGCGAAGCGCGACTGCAGTCTCGCCACGCTGCGTATTGACGTCGTGCCCAATTGCCGCCGCTTGCGGCGCCGTGCGGACCAACGGAAGAAGCTGACGAGGCGTGGCAAGCGCGCTGCGCTGCAAGTGCATGCCCAGCTTGTGGAGCCTGCGTCCGCGCGCGAAGCCGGGCGTCCCTGCCTGCACCACGAAGAGCGAGATGCCCGAGCGCGCGTTCTTCGGATCGGTATCCGTCTTGGCAGCGACGGCTGGCCGGTGCAGAAGCAGTGACTGACGTCAGCGCACAGGCGCGCGATCTGACGTCGGCACCGTACTGGGCGACACGTAGAACCCACCCCGAACGGCACGCGCGTACCCGCCGCTTGCCTTGTATTCGTACCGCACGGTTCCTTCGGTGAAGTCGACCACCCACGCATCCCACATATCGGTGGTCAGCCCCGACAAAGACCAATAGAAGGAATCGGGTGGCGCGAGGCTTTCCGCCGTGCAGCTGCACGAGGTCACGTTGCACCCCTCCGTGCAGGTGGAAGGGTTAAAGGCATGTTGATCCATGGCCGGGAAGGCGCTATCTCGGTCGAGAAGGGTCTGTAGCTGTTCCAGGCTCGGCAGGTCCCAGTCACTGTGCCCCGCGAAGGCCTCGCGGTTCAGGGTGGCCAAGAATTCCGTGAACACGGTCCCGTCCCAATACCCCCATTGCTCCGAGTCCTGCTGGCTCCAGGTGTAGCGATTGTCCTTATCGTGAATGCTCCCGTCGTTGCTCTTTTTCTCCCAGACCAACCCCGTCTTGGTGTCGCTGATCGTGCCGTTGTTGTTATCCACAAAGCGCGGGGAGATCGGCAGGCATCCATTCAGGGCGCTGTTCACCGAGGCGAGGATCTCGTCTATCGTCACCTTGTTGTCCGCGTTGAGGTCCCCCGGACACTTAACGCTCATAGCCTGGACGCTCCCCAAAGCCAGCACGGCGCAAATGCAACCCAAAGCCCCTACTGATTTCCATTTCCGCCAGCCGCCGCTGGTAGTCACTGTTAGCCGCATTGTCACCTCCTCCCTCTCTGCCACGCTGCCCGGAGACGCGTCCGCGGTGCAGGCAAGCAAGCTGCCAGAACCCACCCCGCACGGCACGTACGTCACCACTGCTCGCCTTGTATTCGTACCGCACGGTCCCTTCGATGAAGTCGACCACCCAAGCATCCCGGGTATCGGCGGTCCGCCCCCACCTCGGCGTCCGCTGCGCCGGCGCACACCGCTGTTGGCCTAGCGAGATCACCCGACTATGGGGCGCGATCTTGCCCACCCCTGCCATCAACAAGGGGCGTTAGCGTATCGTCCCTGTTGACTGTTGAGCGTTTTGTCCGATTTGTCTCTACGCCCCTGTTGTGACCCTCTCCGTTCGGATCGTACGTGCGACGCTGGCAGAGGTGGTTGGGGTGTGCAAAACGACAGGGCCTCGCCATCCGCTGGCTCTCAGTGAGCCTCAAGGGTGACACCGGGGTGATTATAGCGCCACGCGCCATGCTTTTCGGGATACCGGTAAATTCGAAATGACACCTGCACCCACTAATGACACCTGCACCCACTAGAGAGGGCGGGACACGGAACGCGGCCGAGGAGGGTCGCGCCCGAGAGCGGCGCTAGCAGGCCCCCCCCCATCTGCACCACCGGGACCCCGCTATCACAACTGAATAAGCCCGATCTTTGGGACACAAGTGTGGCGGTCTTCGATGAATGCACATTCAACAACGTGCATGCCTGCAACGATGACCCAACATTAATCGGGTCAGCCACACAAGCAGTGTCCAGCGTCACTGCCCCGGCTGATGGAGTGTTGGCGAGCAAGACCGCCATGCCGATGAGCCACACTCCCCCTGGCGCCGCCCTTGTTCGCGGGAATTTCATACCTAGTTCGTCCTCCCATCGTTCGGGCCCTTTCGGCCGGTTGGAGGGCTGGAAGGCACGCAGCCGAGAGACCGCCGGAGTCCCCACGTGTAGCCCTTGGTCGCTGTCCGCTACAAACAAGATATAGGGTGGTGACTTTCTCATTCCCGGAGTGCGGTGTCTGTGAGCCGTGTCGCTATAAAAGATGATTCCCGTCAGCCCGCGCCGACGCTGCCGGCCTCGTTTGACTGCCTATGACGACCTTCGTCATTCGTAGCGCCGGGGAAGCGGCTAGACCGGCGTCAACGCGGGTTCGCATATTGACCGAGCTGTTACCACGGGAACCGACAGCAGTAGTGGCCCCGGTGTTTTGTTAGCTACCGGCCGGTGGTTCACAGCTTGCCTCCCCCGCCGCCTCGCAACCTGGATTCTGCCCGGCTGTGCGCCGCCCGACGATCTGCCGTGCCCGAACCACGGATTTCTTGTCCTCTTGCCGGGCGCGGACGATCGATGACCTGAAAGTCTCGGTTCGTCTGCCCAAGGCGATTGGGATCCCGTGAGCTGCGGGAACGAAGACAGACCGGGATTGCGATTACGGCCGTCCTGAATGAGCCGGCGCTTTCCGCAGCGCTGCCTTCAAGACGCCCCCCAACCGACGCAGGACTAAACAGGCCACCCAGGGCTGCGAGTCGGCATCACCGAAATTGAGCGGGACTTTACTGCGCTTCATTTGTTGCTGTCAGCAATTTTCACACGTCACCGTTGGAGGACTTCGGGCGCAAGACGGTGCAAAGAACAAAGTACAGACGTCCGAATTGGTTCAAACGTTAATCCGAGGCAGTTCTCGCGCCAAGACGCCAAGGTGTTTTCGGTGCAGGGGCAGTTCGGGCACCGTCCCGATAGGCTCGTCAAATTGGCACGTCGAAACTCCGTAAGTTTACTGAGTCCACACCAACATTTGTCACCTTTCTGCATGATCGCACAGCCGCTTTGACGATTTTTCTTGACGGTACAAGGCGCAGTGAGCTATCGCGTGCGCACTTGCGGGGGCACCGCGTCAGGGGGAAATCGGGAGAGTCCAAGTGCCTGTCCGGGCCGACGGGGGCTGGCGCGGGTGTGTAACTCACTCGTGGAGTGGTCGCGAAATTCCTGATGTCGCGGCTACGTAACCGATGCGCCAGTAGAGGAGCCAGTGTGCGGGATCCGATGAAGTGGTCAAGAGTGTCAATATCGCCATCGGGGCGGCAGCCTCAGCGGAGGGGTCATATGCAGCGGTTCATATCGAGTGTCCGGGTTACGCGCGTCGTGGTGCTCATCACGCCATTGCTGATCGCTTTCACGGCCGGGAAGACGGCAGCGCTGAGCACGGGGTTCACGTATCAAGGGCAGCTCGTGGAAAGCGGCGTTCCAAGCAGTGGCCCGTGCGACTTCCAGTTCAGCTTGTGGGACGCCGCCGGCAGCGGCACACCACCCACTGGTGGCACGCGGCTCGGCGACATTCAGTCCATCAGCGGCGTCGACGTCACCAACGGGCTGTTCACCGTCGTTCTCAACAACAGCGCCCAGTTCGGTGCCACCGCGTTCAGCGGCCCGGATCGTTACCTGCAGATAGCCGTCAGCTGCGGCGGTTCGCCGGTCACGCTGAGCCCGCGCCAGCCACTCACCGCCACCCCGTATGCGCTCTATGCCCCGACGGCCGGCAGCGCCAATGGCCTGAGCTGTAGCGGGTGCGTCACTGCCGGTGCCCTCGGTCCGGGTGCGGTTCAGCAAAGCAATCTGGCCTTCACGCCCGGTACGGTCACATCGATCACCGCCGGCACCGGGTTGAGCGGCGGGACGATCACCACGAGCGGCACCCTCAGCAACAGCGGCGTGCTCTCGGTCGGCGCCAGCACCCCGCTGGCTTCGTCGGGCGGGCAGAACCCGAGCCTCTCGCTGACCGGTACGGTGCCGGTGGCCAACGGCGGCACGGGGGCGAGCACTGCAGCGACGGCGCGCACCAGCCTCGGGGCGGCGGCCAACGGGGCGAACAGCGACATTACCCAGTTGAACGGCATCCAATCACCCAATAACAATACGTGGTTCGGCCAGAGCGCGTTTACCGTCGCAGGCGGTACCGGTAACACGGCGCTGGGATACAAGGCGCTCACCACGAACAGTAGCGGGTTTTCCAACACGGCGGTCGGGGACCGCGCCCTGCAAAAGATGACACTTGGCAGCAACAACACGGCGGTGGGGTTGTTGGCACTTCCAGACGCCACGCAGGCGGCAGGGAATCTGGCGCTTGGGTCGGGCGCTGGGACCGGCCTGACCACGGGCAATTACAATATCTACGTGGCCGCAAGCCCGGCGTCGGGTACTGAGACTGGCACAATCCGCATCGGGAGTTCCCCCTGGCAAACGAAGGCATTCATGGCGGGGGTTAGCGGCGCTGGTTTGAGCGGTGGGGCGCCGGTGGTTGTCAATGCCGCGGGCCAGATCGGCACCGTGACCGGCGGGTCGACGCGCTTCACGGACAACGGCCAAACGGTGACCGACCATACGACCGGCCTGATGTGGGAAAAGAAGACGGGCACGAACGTGGCTCCCGTCAATTGCTCCATGACGACGTGCAGCAGCCCGCAGGACGTGAACAACCAATATCAATGGTGTCAGGACGCAAACCACAACGGCACCTGCGACAACAACGGCCCGTATGCGAACAACCCGCCCGACGGCGGGGCCTTCTTCGACTTTCTGGCGCGCACGAACGGGGTGTTGTGTAGCTCGGAGACGTGCACCGGCCTGGGCGGGCACACCGATTGGCGGCTCCCGACGATAGCGGAGCTAAAAACGATCCTTTTGTCACCATACCCGTGCAGCACAAGCCCGTGCATCGATCAGACCGTGTTTGGGCCCACGCAGTCCTACATCTACTGGTCGGCTACTACCGTCGCTGGCACTCCGGACGGCGCGTGGGGCGTGTTCTTCCACGATGGGTACGTGAACTACGGCGGTAAGCCCAGCGGCTACTACGTACGTGCAGTGCGTAGCGGCTCGTGATCGATCATTTGGTCATTTGGTACTTTGGTCATTTGATATTTGATTCTTTGTCTTGACTTTGGAGGGCGTGAGCCCTCCGCGAAATTTTGTTCCGGGAGACGTGATGGCGCAGACCGAGCACTTACCGATCCTTCGATACGCGCTCCGCGCTACTGAGGACAGGTCTACAAGAGGGCGTCCCCTTCGATACGGCCTGCGGCCTACGCGGGGCAATCGGCCGCCGATCGCCATGAGTGTCGTCGACATCGCGAAGCGAGCACCGGCGTGGATGGGTGTCACCTGGGTGGTGGTTGCCGTGCTGCTGGCGTGTGAGCCGGCAGTCGGCCAGACCGGCGGTGGATACGACCTCAGCCATCACGTCGTCAGTGGCGGCGGGGGCACGTTCGGCACCGGTGGCGGCGGCACGGCCGGCCAAGCCGACGCCGGCACGCACAGCGGTAGCACATACGCACTCACGGGCGGTTTCTGGGCGGGAATCCTGCCGCTCGCAACCCTGACGCCAACCAGTACCGCGACCCAAACGCCTACCCACACGCCCACCGTGACACACACGACCACTCCGACTCAGACCCCAACCAGCACGGCCACGGCCACGCGGACACCGACGCTCACCGCAACATGGACGCCGACGCGGACGGCCACCGACACACCGACCAGCACCTCGACTCAGACAGCAATACGAACGCCGACGAACACGCCAACCTCTACGAACACTGCCACGCAGACGCCGACGCGGACGGCCACTGACACACCGACCAGCACCTCGACTCAGACAGCAACACGAACGCCGACGCCCACTTTGACCCCTACGAACACTCCCACGCAGACGGCGACGGCCACCGACACGCCGACGAACACGCCAACCTCTACGAACACTGCCACGCAGACGCCGACGCAGACGGCAACCAATACACCCACACAAACCCCGACGGTGACCAACACCCAGACACCCACCAATACGCCGACGTCCACGCCGACGCACACGGCACTGCCAACTGCGACGGCGAGTGTGACCCCAACGGGGACCGTGTTGCCGTCCGCTACGCCTACCGGTACGCCGGCACCGAGTGGCACGCCCACGCCGACGGCCAGTCCAACCCCGAGCGCGACGCCGACGGCCACCGTGCCACCTTCCAGCGCATGTACCGGCGACTGCAACCAGGATCACGGGGTCACCGTGGATGAGGTGCTGACGATGGTGAACATCGCCCTCGGCAACACACCGGTGGCC
>DASVHW010000104.1 GCA_036382395.1 Candidatus Binatia bacterium
CGAACAAAGTCGGGAGGGTGACGCCGACCGGCGGCTTCACCGAGTTTTCTATTCCTACCCCTGGCAGCCAGCCACACGCCATCACCACAGGTCCGGACGGGAATCTGTGGTTCACTGAAACCGGCGCGAACAAAATCGGGAGGGTGACGCCGACCGGCGGCTTCACCGAGTTCTCTATTCCTACTTCTGGCAGCCAGCCGCACACTATCACCACGGGTGCGGACGGGAATCTGTGGTTCACTGAGGCTGGCGCCAGCAGGATCGCGAAGCTGACACCGACCGGCAGCTTTACCGAATTTTTCATCCCGACGACGAGCGACGAAGCGCCCGTAAGGTGGCCTTCTCCGCAGGGCATCATTGCAGGACCGGACGGCAACCTCTGGTTCACCGAGCGTATCTGCAACAAGATCTGGACGGTGACACCGGCAGGCAGTTTCACCGGCTTTTCCGTGCCCACCGCGAACAGCCAGCCGCTTGCCATCACCGCCGGCCCCGATGGCCGCCTATGGTTCACGGAGGTTGAGAGCCTGCAGATCGGGGCGGTGACGCTGGCCGGCAGCTTCACCGAGTTTCCGATCCCGACACATCGGCAGCCCATGACAATTACAGCAGGCCCCGACGGCAATCTCTGGTTCACAGAATTCTTCAGGGCAGCAGAAAAGATCGGTACGGTGACACCGACCGGCAGCCTTACCGAGGTTTCTATTCCGACTAGCAACGGCGTCGCTCACGGTATCGCCACGGGTCCCGATGGCAACGTTTGGTTCACTGAGGCTGGCGCCGGCAGGATTGGGCGCGTAAACCTGTCATACCCGACCTCGCGGAGCAGGGCTGTTGAATGACAAGCTACGGCCGACGGGCGACACCTCCCGGCTCAGGCGCGGCGCCGATTCCGTACCCGCAGTCAGGCGGGCCGCAGGGTCAGATGGCTGAGCCATGCCGAACGGCAAGGCGTTTGGCTTGCAACCTTCGCGTCAAATGAGTGGTATCAGAAGCCATGGGTTTGAGGTTCGAGTGGGATCGTCGAAAGGCGGCACGCAACCTTGCCAAACACGGCCTGTCGTTCGATGAAGCGTCGACGGTATTCGCCGATGGGCTATCGGTCACGATTCCCGATCCAGACCATTCCGAAGATGAAGAGCGATGGATCATCATCGGCCAATCAAATCGTGGTAGGCTGCTTGTTGTGGTACACACTGAGGACGACAACACGGTTCGGATCATCAGCGCACGGGACGCCGAAAAGCGCGAGCGGGTGAAGTATGAAGAAGCAAGATCGTGACGGAGACGAAATGCGGAGTTACTACGACTTCAGCGGCGGCGTTCGCGGCAAATACGCCAAGCGCTATGCCGAAGGAACGAACGTCGTGGTCCTCGATCCCGACGTCGCCAACATGTTCAAGGACGCCGAGTCCGTCAACGAGACGCTGCGCGCAGTTGCCCGCATCATCGAACTCCAATCGCACAAAGGGCGTACGGCTAGCCGAACCAGCCGTTCCAGGCGACGGCTAAAAACGAGCCGCGCCTGAACGGCACGCCGTTGGGCAGACGGAACGTGTTGACGGAGATGGCGTGATGGATCGGCAGGACATCCTTGACACGATCCGCCGGAGTGCCAACGCCAACGGCGGAATCCCCCCTGGCGAGGACCGGCTCGCCCAGCTCGGCATACCTGCCGCAGCGTGGGGGAAGTACTGGTCGCGGATCAGCGCGGCGCACCGCGAAGCTGGCGTCAAGCCCAATCGAGCGCATGAGCCTCATCCCGAGGTGGATGCTCTCGCCCGCCTCGCCAGCCTTACGCAGGAGCTTGGAGCGTTGCCGACGTCCCGTGATCGAATCGTGAAGCACCACCAGGATACAGCTTTCCCAAGTGAGCGCGTGTACAAGCGTCTCGGGCCGACCGCCAAGCTGGTATCACGGCTCATCGAGTACTCACGGTCCCATCCTGGTAACGACGACGTACTCACGATCTGCACGGCCCATCCGAGCCAGACAGCGGTGCCGGCACCCGAGAAGTCGTCCGCGGTCACCTTCGGAACTGTCTACTTGCTCAAAGGGCCGGGTCGACGATTCAAGATTGGACGAACGAACGCTTTCGGCAGGCGCAGACGAGAGCTTGGCATCCAGCTGCCATTCGAGACGCGCAAGGTGCATGTGATTGAGACCGATGATCCCGAGGGCGTGGAGGCATACTGGCACCAGCGCTTCGCCGCACAACGCATCAACAGCGAGTGGTTCGAACTCGATGCCGACTCTGTGGCTGCCTTCAAGCGGTGGAAGCGCTTGCGATAGGCTGCCCAACCCGGCGCTGCACCCGGCGGCCCCGAGCGGCCGCGGGTGAGCGCCACGACGTTGGGCGTCGTAGGCAGGGCGTCGAACGGGGTCACAGGAAGCAAGGGAGGACGAGTTGCCACTCCGTTCGAAGGACGCGCTGAAAGTTAACTATACCGACGATGGCGCGGGCGAAAGCGTTGTTCTGATCCATAGCTCGGTGAGTGGCAACCGTCAGTGGCGACCTCTCGTCGACGCGCTAAAGGACGGCTATCGCGTCTTGGCGGTTAACCTGTTCGGGTACGGCGAAACGACTCCTTGGCCCAACACGTCCCCGCAGTCGCTTTACGCGCAGGCTCAGCTTGTACTCGCGCTATGCGAGGACATCGAAGGTCCTGTCCACCTCGTCGGCCATTCCTTCGGCGCGTCCGTGGCGATGAAGGCCACGTCTCTTCTCACCCACCGAGTCGGCAAACTCGTGCTGCTTGAGCCCAATCCGTTTTATCTCCTCAAGCAGCACGGCCGCACGGAGGCATTCTTGGAGTCTCGCGCGTTGCGCGACCATGTGAAGTGTTTTGGTTCCCTCGGTGACTGGCCGAAAGTCGCCGAGAGGTTCGCAGACTACTGGTTGGGTGATGGGTCGTGGGCGGCAATGCCAGAAAAACGGCGGCAGGCCTTCGTTGCCTCGCTGCCGCCGAACTTCCATGAGTGGGACGCGGTAATGAGCGAGGAGACGACGGTTGCCGAATGGAACCGCGTGACTGCCAAGACATTGGTCGTAAGCGCGGTTGACACCCGGCGTCCCATCCGAGAGATTGTTGAGATTCTTTCCCGCTCGTGCCCCAGTTGGTCGTTTGCGCAATTGCCGGAAGGTGGACACATGGCGCCGCTCACGCGTCCGGACCTGGTAAACCCGATCGTGAGGCGATTCCTTGATGCAGATGCACCGTGAGCAGGGATACGACGCCGCCCAACCATCCGATGCAGCGGACCGCTTCGAAGCAGGCTTTCGCCCGCTTCTTCGCGGCCGCTGATCGGAAACGTTAGGCCGCTACGACGCGCTTCGAAGAACGTGACGGATGATGGAGAAACACAAGCTGTACGCGAATACTCGGTTCTCAGAAGACGTTCTCCGGGCGGGAGCCTCAGCATTTCGCTCCCGCGTGCCGCTCAGCGGTAAGGAGGCCGAGCGGCTATTCCTGACAGTGGAGGTCGACGGGGCAGACTGGCATCACGACTCGGAGGAGGAGTTCTTCGCGGATTACCGCCGCTCAGCACGTGGTGCAGTCTTTCAGCTTGAGCGCTCGGGCGGCCGCCTCCGGCTCCAGGCCTTCAGCGCGTCCGTGCACGTGGCGGTCGGGGCGCCGGATCGGTCACAGGTTGAGGCAATCTCAGCGGTCTTCGAGCAGGCGGCCGAGCGCTGCGCCTTGTCTAAGCCGCTGAAACCGCCGCCCCCGCGGCCGATTCGGCCTACGATCTTCCTGGGTCACGGTCAGAGTCCTCTCTGGCGGGATCTTAAGGACCATCTTCACGAGAAGCATGGATACCTCGTTGAAGCGTACGAGATCGGCGCCAGAGCCGGTCATGCTATCCGTGATGCCCTGCAAGATATGCTCGCAAAGAGCGCCTTCGCGTTTCTGGTGATGACCGGCGAAGACGAAATGGCGGGTGGGGGAACACGTGCGCGCCAGAACGTCGTCCATGAGGCCGGCCTGTTCCAAGGCAGATTAGGATTTCGCCGCGCAATCGTGCTCCTGGAGGAGGGAACGGAGGAGTTCTCGAACATTCACGGCATCGAGCAGATCCGCTTCTCGAAGGGAAACATCAAAGAGACGTTCGGTGAAGTACTGGCCACCATCCGCCGAGAGTTCCCGTGGGTGGCCTAACACGCGCGTTGAGCCGCCCGGCTTGCACGGCGGACCCTGTCGCAAGCGTCATTGGGCCGGCGGCTCACGCGCACGACGTTAGGTTTGGTCACCTTCGGGAATCGGAGTATGAGGATGAGCATGGAGTCTATGAACATTATCGTAACAAGTGCGACGCGTCTCACCGAGACTGACCAATTTGATCCCATAGAGCTTACGACGAAGAGACTTGTAACTCTAACTCATGCAAATTGCGCGGGCGGCCAAGTGACAGTCAGGTCGAAAGGTCTCTTCGATAAGGATGCGTCCTTTAAGTGCACCATCTGCAAGCAAGAACAGAGCGTTCCTCTTCACGCTGCAATTCAAGACTTACGACGGACACTGCTTCGTGGGGAGGTGCGCCTCTGCGACTACAACCATGAGGTGTGTTTCTTTCCAGCGACGTCGAAAGACTCGCAAGGGAAACCAACCTAACGAGGCCCTGCAGCCGACCGGCATGAACATCTCGTTACATCGCAGGCGGCGGTGGGCCGGCGTTAGGTTCTTTGGGCGAGCGTATGTCCTTGGCTGACAAGATCAGATCCGCACTCGGTGAAAAGAAGGATGACGGCCACGAGCAGGTCGCGTGCTCCTTCTGCCTAAAGGGGCAGGACCGGGTACGGAAGCTCATCGCCGGACCATCCGTCTACATCTGCGACGAGTGCATCGATCTCTGCAATGACATCATCGCAGAGGAATCACCCGAGGACTCCAGTAACGCGGGGGTAGCCGCTCCAGTTGCGTCCCATTGCGTCGCCTGCCACCTGCCGAAGCCTGCGACCGAGGTCCTGGCGATCCCGGGTGCCGGCGTTGTCTGCCATTCTTGCGCCGATGCCATTCGGTCGGTCGCGGATGCAGCGCTTCCATTACCGACTGAAGCCTCCACGCTGTTGACCAATTGCGGGCCGTTGGCAGAGCAGCCGTGTAAACTGTGCGGCATCGTCTTACAGGGCGCCAGTCTCTTGGCGATTCCTGATCGCGGTGCCCTGTGCGGTGCGTGCGTTGACGCGGTAGAAGCAGCGGTTCGGAACCAGCATGGCAAGGGTACAACCTAACCCGCCGCTGGATCGGACCGCGGGCATGGGCCGGTTCGTTTCGACCGAGCTGGCGCGGCATGCCCGCGGCCGCTCAGCGGCACGACGTTAGGCGTCCAGGATCCATGCGGTCTAGAATGCAAACCGTTCTCATTGCGCTGTGCACTTTCGTGGTTGTGGGCCACGCAGCGCTCGCACGAGAAATGCTTCCAAACCGTTGCGATGCTCCCCCGGTAGCCACAGCCGAGCAGGCTGTGTGCCTGGCGCGGCTAGATCTCGAGGGCACAGCGCTAACCGCAGATTGGAGGCAGTTGAAAGCGGAAGCATTCAGGCATGATGAATCTTGTTGGGTTGTGGAGTTCCGTGACACGCGGCCGGGCGCTCTGGGTGGCGGCGGCCAGGTCACTGTGGATGTGAACTCGGGCAAGGTGACCAAGCGTCGTGGTGATCAATGATCCGCAGTGAATCTCGGCGATTACTTCAGGCGACAACGCCTAACCAGCGCGTCGAGCCGACTTTCCACAACCGGCCCCGCGCCGCCGCCCGCGGCTCACGCGCACGGCGTTAGACAAGTACAGTGAGCAAGCAGCCCAAAAGGAAGGCGCACCTCCAAGCCGAGCACTTCACTCACCGGGCGCTCTGGACTGGTACCCAGGTTCGGCGCGTCCTCGGCAAGACATCTGAGGCCGGACAGTATGCTTCGGTCGCCTCCGCCCTATTCGTCTACCTGGCTTTCGAGGGCTTCCTGAATGATCTTGGCGAGGCCATTGCGCCGACCGAATGGGGACGCGAGCGCGCGATCTTCACGAAGCCATCATTCAAAGGCACTCTGGGAAAGCTGGCTTTCCTCGCCGAGCGCTGTGGCGCCGGCTTGGAGAAGGGACGCAGGCCATACTCTACCCTCAAGGCGCTCGACACGCGCCGGTCGCGGCTCGTCCACCCTCGCACCGAGCGACTTGCTAAGACCGTGACGTTCGGCGACCCTCGTGACATCCCCGATCGCCTAGAGTCGCAGGCAATGTCCTTCGCTACCGACCGTTTCCTGAAGCACGCTTTCGCAGATACTGAGGCCGTTGCCGACCAACTCGTCTCCGCCGCTAGAGCGAGGTTCTCACGGGAGATGCGCACTTACATTGGACGTGCCTTCTTTGGCGAGGTCGCTACCCAGTCCGGACGCATCGCGTGAGGTGGTTGTGCCTCCCAAGGGCATGGAGACCGATGCGCAAGAAGACGTACGCGCCTGATGCCCAAGCCGTCCGGCTCACTCTGCGAGGTCGCGAAGACATGAGCACACGTGGTAACGGTGAACCGTGTTCGAGCGGGTGCTCAAGAGGTTTCGCGACAATATCCGGCTGCGTCAATACGTAATGACCATCCACGCCGAGGAGGAAATGGATGACGACCGTCTGAGCATCTTCGATGTCGAAAGCGCGACCTTGACCGGGCAGATCATTGAACGGCAACGTGACCGTAAGACGCGCGAATGGAAGTACGTGGTCAGCGGCGGGGCCATTGATGGGGCGCGCGTCGGTGTAGTTGGGAAGTTGAGCTCTTCGGGCAGCTTGGTTATCCTGACAACGTATCGGGAGTAATGATGGCGCGAAGATCGGGTTTGATGTGCGACATTTGCGGGGAGAAGGCTGCCCGGCTGCGAAAGCTCACGCGAAGCTACGGCCGCGGAACGAACCTTCTCGTCATTGAAGGGGTTCCGGTGATCAGCTGCTCGCACTGCGGTGAGAGCTACCTGACCGCGGAGACATTGCACGAGATCGAACGGATCAAGCTCCACCGAAGATCACTAGCCGCCAGGCGCGCTGTGCCGATCGCCGCTTTTGGGTGATCCGACGAGCGGGTGAGTCTAACACGCCGCTCGATCTGACGGCGGGCATGCGGGGCATTTCGTTGACTGAAAGCGTTCCGTTTGCCCGCCGCAGCTCAGCGGCAAGCCGTTCGGC
>DASVHW010000105.1 GCA_036382395.1 Candidatus Binatia bacterium
CGTCGAAGACCACGGTCATCTGATCCGAGCACGTCTCACAAAGCCACGCGTATCGACGCTCGCGTGGTGCGTCAGGAGAAGAACGAAACTGTCCGACGAACACCTTGCCTTCGAGGAGGCGATGAAACCCGGCAGAGCAACTTTGGTTCGCACACTTGGCGACCATAGAACACCGCCCACCCTGATGTTGATTGAGATAGCCTGAAACCCATCGTGCATCGTGACCGGGCTGGCGCACGCAAGCGATGCACGAACTTCGGTGACACCCTACAGTAGAGCGATGCAGACTCGGAATCAGTGATCCGAATCACCGGTGATGAGCCCGAATCGGGAACAGTTTTCCTAGGCTGCACGCCGGTTCGGCATTGAATCACAACCATCAGCGCGCTCTACTTGAGCAGCAGGAGCATCGGCATGGACGGCAAGCCCATCGACGAGACGGACGCAATGTGGGCGCGCAAGGCGATCATGGCCTACCTCGACGGCGAGCACAACTTGAGCTGGATCGTCGGCGTGATAGAAGCCGCTGGCGATGCAGAAGCGGCGCAACACTTCCTTGATGAACTGGGCGGCTACGGTGACCCTGAGCGCCGCGAGGGTCTTCGGCGTAGGCTAGAAGCTGAAGCGGCCTGAGAGGCTGCGGCGCGCCGTTCGACAAGAGCGCCTTCGATCGACCCTTGCAAGTCCCTGAAGGAGGAACGGGTTTATGGCAGAGAACATCCTTGAGAAGGCTGAGACGCAGGTGGCTGCATCCATTCACAGGCTCTCGCGCGCATCGTCTGCGATGGCGGACGCGATCGACGAGAGCGTCGGTGTCATCAAGCACGCTGTCAAGCGGAGCGGCGACGTCGCTGAGGAACTATTGGATGATGCAGCGCAGCGCGTGAAACGTCACCCGGTAGAGACAATGGCAGCGACGTTCGGGCTGGGATTGGTCGCGGGCGTATTCATCGGTTGGATGATCACGCGCAAGTAGCCTGTCACAGCGACGCCTGATTCGAACGGAGTGCTTGTTGGCCGAACGCGCCGCAAAAGGTCAGGTGCTTTATCGTGCCTTGCTCTGCACCAGTTCGATAATCTTGTTGATGACGTCCTTGTTGTCTGGCGTGCAAGGTCGGCGGTCGGCGGTCGATTCGACAAGCGAAACATGGCTTGTGAAGATGTGGTAGTCCAGCGCTCCACAGCGCGGGCACTCGACGATCGTTATGAAGTTTCCGGTCGTGCCCGCGCCGCACCGCAGGCATTGAAGATTGATCAGCTCCTGAGAGACGGCGCACGGGTTGTCTTTCATGTCTTCCACTTCAGCCTCGTCTTAACATCCTTCTGGCAAGCGTGCCTGCACTTGCCCTGTGCCCGCATCGTAAGTGCAACTCAGGGAAATAGCATGAAACGGAAGTAATAGGATCAAACCAAAGTAACTGCGGGCGCGTGGCGGAATCGAGTCCGCCACACCCTCTGCCGCCTCGACAGCGACCGCCTGTAGTGCGTGAGCTGCAACAAGAACTTCAGCGAGGCGGTGAGCAAGAGCCGCTCGTGAGTCCGCGACAACTTGAGGCCCTCGCAATCGCCGCTCGCCCTAAGTTGAGATACCGGCTCCGGCTCTACCCGAGTAGGATATTCGAGCAGTCGGTAAGGGAACGATGGGGATCACTGAATTCATGGCGGCACAGTTGCGCCAACCGAGCGGCTGGTTCGGTTCGCTTGTGATGAGCCGCCTGCTGAACCGGGTCAACAGCCAGATCGTTGATGCAACTCTCGCGATACTCGACGTCAGGGCAGAGCACCATGTTCTGGAGGTTGGGTTCGGGGGTGGTTCCGCGTTATCGCGGCTCGTGACGCGGACGGGAACAGGGCTGGTCGAAGGCGTCGATGTCTCCACTGAGATGGTCAAACGGGCAGAGCACAAGTTCCAGCGGGAAATCGAAGTGGGCCGTTTGCGGGTCCAGCTGGGAGACGTTGTCCACCTGCCATTCCGCAACGCAATCTTCGACCGTATCTTCACGATCAACACTATCTACTTCTGGCCTGATGCTGAGGAAGGAATGGGCGAGGTCCACAGAGTCCTCAAGCAAGATGGAACGGCAGCGGTAGCGATTAGGTCGAAGGAGAAGATGGAGCAGCACGCGGTTTCGAAGCACGGGTTTCGTCTCTTCTCCCCCGATGACGTTGCTGACCTGATGTGCCGAACTGGATTCCGCAATGTCCGCGTCGATCATCGCGATCGGGACAAGTGGTACGACCAAGTGATTGTTGTAGGATCGCGCTGATGGTTCGCAAGAGCTACGAATCGGAGCGTCCTCAGCGTCTCATCACCCGCAGCAGCAGGTCGAGCGGCAGCTCGCGCTGATCGTGCAGTGCGCGCCGTGCCGCAAGGGCTAAGGGCTTCCGCGTGGCGAACAAACGGCGCAAACTTACGTTATGGGCTGTTATCACCATTTACAGTGCCCCGCCACTCTCCCAGGCCCGTTTGTCGTCCAGGTGATTGCGACAACACTGTCGCGCTAGCTTCTTCCGTTTAATGCCTCCGAAGGCTCGGATCTCTTACGGAGCGGTAACGATCACGGCGGTGCTGGGTGTCTTGCCGGCTCGCCGGTAGGCGTGGCGGACGCCTGAATCGAAATAGATCGCGTCGCCCGCATCGAGCGTGTGCGTTTCCGAGCCAATGATCAAATCGATTTTCCCGCGGATCATGTAAAGAAATTCCACTCCGGGGTGCTGATGCATTCGACCCTTGTCTGTCGGAACCGGCTCAAATTCCGCCAGAAACGCATTCAACTTCCGCTCGTTCGCCTTGAAGTCAAGGCTCTCGAAATGGTAGGCGATCTCGCCGCCTCCCGGTCTCTCCGGGAAACGGACCCGATCCTTTTTGCGCACGACCACAACGACACGACGCTTGCGCTCGTCGGCGAAGAAGTAGTCGAGGCCTACGCTGAAGACAAGTGCAATGCGCAAGAGCGTGGGCAAAGTCGGGAATAGTTTTCCACGCTCCAACTTTGACAGCATGGCCGGCGACAGCCCCGTGTGTCTTCCAAGTTCGACCAGGCCCATACTCTTCTTCAGCCGCAATCCCCGGAGTTTCTCTCCCAGCGCGTAGGGCTTCAGGCCTTCGGTGATCGTCTTATTCATCGCCACAACTTCCCCTTTTGACTGCTGGTCAAAGAAACCGCTGGTCCTTTAACTGTCAGTCACACGACTTGCTCCCCGAGAACAGATTGTCATGTTATGAAAACAAGTGTGACTTACAGTTAATAGCGCAACTGGACAAACGGTGCAACGAAAAAGGAGAACCTGAAATGAAGCGGATCGGATTTGCGGTAATCGCAGTATTGCTGTCGAGTTCAATGTTGGCAGTCGCCGCGCCTGCGGGCAAGGGCGCGGCAAAAGATATCGTGGACACGGCGGTTGCAGCGGGGTCGTTCAAGACGCTCGCAACGGCGCTGGCGGCCGCTGACCTGGTGGGAACACTGAAGGGCGCGGGCCCGTTCACGGTGTTTGCTCCCACCGACGAAGCGTTTTCCAAGCTGCCGGCCGGCACGGTGGCAGACCTGCTCAAGCCGGAGAACAAAGATAAGCTGCGCGCCATCCTGACCTACCACGTGGTAGCGGGCAAGGTGATGGCGGCGCAGGTGGTGAAACTCTCCTCGGTAAAAACGGTCAACGGCCAGGACGTACAGATTTCGACCAGTGGTGGCACCGTCAAGGTGAACGACGCCCAGGTGATCAAGACCGACATTCCGGCGTCGAACGGGGTGATCCACGTGATTGACACGGTCATTCTGCCCAACCTGCAGTAACGGCTCGGCAATAACTCAGCAACTGATTGGAGAAGGATATGAAGAAAATTGACGTGATTGCGGCGATACTTCTTGTCATCGGTGGTTTGAACTGGGCGCTGGTGGGAGCGGCGCGGTTTGACCTCGTGGCTACAGTTTTTGGCATGCGCTTCGGCGAAACCTCGGCTCTAAGTTCCGTTGTGTACCTGTTGGTGGGACTCTCAGCCGTATATCAGGCAGTCTCATGGAAGGGAATCCAGCGGCGCTGGGGTGGTTCACCGGCAGTAGCACATGCCCGCTAACCTGCCAGTGCGGGGGGACGGCGCAGCCGCCATCCTCCCGCATTCGACTTCTTGCATGAATCTAATACAGAAGATGAGCGAAGACCCTCGCGTACTGGTACGTCGCGCCGGGACTCCAGACACGGACGGAAGCTGTGTAGTTTACTGGATGCAACGTGCGCAGCGAGCCTGCGACAACCCAGCGTTAGACGTTGCGGTAAATCTGGGAAACGAGCTGGGTAAGCCGGTCGTGGTCTTCTTTGCTCCTGTCCCTTTCTATCCCGGCGCAAACGCGCGGCATTTCCATTTCCTTGCTTCGGGTATTGCTGACATCGCCGACGGACTTACTCGTCGCGGCATTGGGTTTGTGTTCCGGGTGTACCCAGACCACAGCCTTCTCAAGTTCTGTGAACAGGTTCATCCCGCAATCGTGGTTGGGGACGAAAACCCTTTACGAGAGACCGAAGCATGGCGACAAAAAGTCGCTGGTGCCCTGTCGGTTCCGTTCTGGACGGTCGATGCGGACGTGATCGTTCCATCCAGGCTGTTGGGACGAGAGCACTACGCCGCCAGAACGATCCGACCGCGTCTCCTAGAGCTACTTCCGAAGTTCTTGCAGCCGCCGGACAATCCAGTAGCTCGTGTACTTTGTTCTGCGCCGCCGCAGCTGTCTTCGTCGAATTGGCAAGAGGATTTCACGCGCGGCTGGACTCTCGATCGCTCCGTTGCACCGGCGACCGCATGGCGAGGAGGCAATCAGGAGGCGGTGCGTCGACTCGATGACTTTGTCCGGGAAAAACTAGCCATCTACCCCGAGGGCCGAAATCGGCCGGAGAGCGACAACACCAGCCGATTGTCTCCATACCTCCACTTCGGGCACATTGGACCACAATCGATTGCGCTCCGGGTGCAACAAGAGGATTTACCGGAGACGGCAAAGCAAGCGTTTCTTGAGCAACTCATCGTCCGCCGGGAACTGGCCGTCAATTTCGTTCGATTCAACCCTGTCTATGACTCGATGGAGTGCCTGGAGCCCTGGGCAGACCGGTCGTTTGCACGGCACTCCTCGGACCGCCGCCCCATCGTATATTCCAAGGAACAGCTCGATAATGCAGAAACGCACGACTCGCTGTGGAACGCGGCGCAGAAGGAGATGGTGTTAACCGGGTGGATGCACAACTACTTGCGCATGTACTGGGCTAAGAAGATCCTGGAGTGGAGCCCGTCGATTGCATCGGCGTATCAGCGCGCCATCTGGCTGAACGATCGATACGAACTCGACGGACGCGATCCGAATGGTTATGCCGGCATTGCGTGGGCAATCGTAGGCAAGCACGACCGCCCATGGTTCGAGCGTCCGGTGTTTGGACAGGTGCGGTATATGTCGCTCGCCAGTACCGGCCGAAAGTTTAACTCCAAGAGTTACATCGAGCAGATCGCGAAGCTGGAGCGGACACATGCCTAGAGACTGGCTTGCCCTCCTCATCTTCGTTGGAATATGTTTCGCAGTGGCTGCGAGCGGATCGGTATTCACGTCGGGATCGGTGAAAACCTGGTATCCGGGTCTGCTCAAGCCCGCGGGTACCCCGCCGCCATGGGTTTTCGGCCCGGTGTGGTCAACTCTCTACCTGCTGATGGCGACGTCAGCCTGGCTGGTTTGGCGGCAGCGAGTTCACGAACATGTAGGGCTGGCGTTGATGCTGTTTTCGACGCAATTGATCCTCAATGGACTTTGGTCTTATATCTTCTTCGGTCTGCGGCGGCCCGGAGCGGCCCTGATAGAAATCATCGTGCTGTTGCTTGCAATCGCTGCCACAGCCATGAGGTTTTCGGAACATTCAGGCTTAGCGTCTTGGCTGATGACACCCTATCTCGTCTGGGTAACGTACGCTTCCTATCTGAACCTCGGAATCTGGCGCCTGAATAAAGGCGCCTCATGAGGGTCCTGGTTACTGGCGCGTCCGGTTACATCGGACGGCAACTGGCAGAAAAACTCTCAGCAGCGGGTCACGACGTCGCCTGCATGGTGCGCGATACCGCGCGCGCTCCCCAGCTTCAACCACAAATCAAGTTTGTTGAGGCAGACGCACTGCACGCCAAGACGCTTCCTTCGGCGCTGGATGGAATCGACGTCGCTTACTACCTCATTCATTCGATGTCGGGGCGGGTCGAGGGGTTTGAAGAGAGAGACCGGCAGGCTGCCTACAATTTCGCTGCCGCGGCAAAGCAGGCTGGGGTACGCCGGGTGATCTATCTGGGGGGTCTGGCGTCGACAAGAGCCGCGGTCTCGTCGCACCTGAAGAGCCGGCACGAGACGGGCGCGGTGTTGCGGAAGTTTGGGCCGCCTCTCGTCGAACTGCGGGCCGGCATCATCGTCGGCAATGGCAGCACTTCGTTTGAAATCATCCGCTGTCTGACAGAACGCCTCCCAGTCATGATCTGCCCTCGTTGGGTGGTGACAAAGACTCAGCCGATAGCGGTAAGCGATGTTCTCGAATACCTGGAAGCTGCGCTCCACCTGCGTGACGCCGTGGAAGAGCCTATTGAAATTGGCGGCTCGACCATCGAGACCTATCGCAGCATGATGCTTGCTTATGCGCGGCACCGCGGACTTCGCCGTTTGCTGATACGCATTCCGGTACTGACTCCGCGCTTGTCGTCGTACTGGTTGGATTTCGTCACACCAGTGCCGCCGGCAGTATCCCGCCCGCTCATCGAGGGCTTGAGGAGCGAGTCGATTTGCACCAATACGCTTGTGGCCCGGCTGTTTCCTTCGATCCGGCCGATCTCGTACGACGCGGCTGTCGAGGAGGTCCTCAAGAGAGCCGCACCTTCGATGTCGCTGCCGAGCATGGGAGGAGCGTCGCACCGGACATTTCGCGCCGAGGGGATCATCTGCGACGTCAGGGAAACGATCATCGATGCTCCACCCGACCGCGTGTTTGAGTTGATCGAAAACGTCGGCGGCACGAACGGGTGGTTCTACGCGGGCTTCTTGTGGAGTGCCCGTGGCTGGGTTGATCAACTGATCGGCGGCGTAGGCATGAAGCGTGGCCGGCCACGAGCCTCCGGTATTCAAACGGGCGATGCCGTCGACTTCTGGCGAGTAGAACGTGCCGAAGCCCCGAGCACGGTGCTTCTCCGGGCGGAAATGAAGCTGCCTGGCGAAGCATGGCTGCAATTCAACCTTGCGTCACAACCCCAGGGCCGCACACTTCTGCGCTGCTGCGCATGGTTCCAGCCTCGCGGGCTGGCCGGAGAAATCTATTGGTGTGGGCTGTACCCGGTGCATGCGATGATCTTTGCCGGCATGCTGAGAGAGATCAAGAAACACGCCGAAACCGGCACATAGGCAGCGCGCGAAAGCCGAACGCGCGAAAGCCGAACTCGCCAGATACCTGTTGATAATGTATGGTTCGCCGCGCCGCTGCAAAGGGAAAGTTCGAAAGAAGAAAGCCAGTCTGCCGCAAATGAATCCTGTGATGTTGACGGTCAAG
>DASVHW010000106.1 GCA_036382395.1 Candidatus Binatia bacterium
CGGCACCTGCAGTACGCGCCGTACCTTGACTACCGACCGCTCGCGGCCGACGAGCCCGGCGTAGATGCCTTCCTTGCGCGTCCGGAGTGTGCCTGGATCAGCCGCGAGCTGGAGCAGAAGGCACAGGGCCACGCCATCGCGCACGTCGTGCCGGAACATCTGGCGGAGGTCCGCTCGCGCAAGCTGGGCCTCATCGCCAAGACGGAAGCCGCAGTGAAGGATCGGCTCACCAAGGAGATCAGTTACTGGGATCACCGGGCAGAGCAGCTCAAGCTGCAGGAGCAGGCGGGCAAGCCCAACGGCCGCCTCAACTCCGGCGAGGCAAGAAAGCGCGCGGACCTGCTGCAGGCGCGTCTCGAGAAGCGAATGGAGGAGCTGAAGCTAGAGCAGCAAATCTCACCACTGCCACCCGTGGTCCTTGGCGGCTTGCTGGTGGTGCCAGCGGGTCTGATTGCGAAGATGATCGGCCGCTCGGCCCGAACACCTGCGGCCTCGCCCGACACGCAGGCCGCTGCGGCGCGCGCCCGCGCGATCGTGATGGAGATCGAGAGCCGCCTGGGCTTTGAGCCGACTGACCGCGAGACCGAAAAGCTTGGCTACGACGTCGAAAGCCGCATCCCTGGCACGGGGCGATTGCGCTTCATCGAGGTGAAGGGTCGCATCACCGGCGCCGATACAATCACGGTGACCAGGAACGAGATCCTCTACTCCCTCAACAAGCCCGACGACTTCATTCTGGCAATTGTGGAGTTCATGGACGGCGACGCGCATCGCGTTCACTACGTGCACCGCCCCTTTCACCGAGAACCTGACTTCGGAGTGACCAGTGTGAACTACGATTTCACGGAGCTGCTGGCACGGGCGGATGCGCCGCGATGAGCCGGGACCGCCTGGAGGACCGCCGCTATCGACGCTCTGTTGGGTTTCCGGGCCGGTTCCGCTAAGAACGAGTGCAATGCTGACGAAGTTGATCGCCCGTAACTTCAAGCGCTTTGGAGCGGTCGAGATCGAACTCGGCAACCCCGTCGTCCTCATCGGACCGAACAACTCGGGAAAGACCACCGCCCTGCAGGCACTGGCCCTGTGGGACATCGGACTTCGTCGTTGGAACGAGAAGCGGGCAGGAAAGGCGACGCCGGAGAAGCGGCCAGGCGTCACCATAAACCGCCGGGATTTGATTGCCGTTCCTGTTCCTGACGCCAACCTGCTATGGCGCGATCTGCATGTGCGCGACGTGCAGAAGGTGAACGGCAAGCAGGAGACGAAGAACATCCGGATCGACATCACGGTTGAGGGGGTGACTGAGGACAAACCGTGGGCGTGCGGGCTGGAATTCGACTACGCCAACGAGGAGTCATTCTACTGCCGGCTGCTGCGCCGTTCTGAAGACAAGAATCCAGAGCGAATGTCCCTCCCGGACGAGTGCACTGACATCCGCGTAGCCTTTCTGCCACCCATGTCAGGCTTGTCGGCGAGCGAAACCCGACTCGATCCAGGCGCGATCAACGTTCGACTCGGCGAAGGGCGAACCGCAGAAGTTCTACGCAACCTCTGCTTCCAGATTCTGAGTGGCGAAGACGGCGAGGAGCGTTGGAAGCGCGTGCGCGAGCGGATTAAGAACCTGTTCGGCATTGCGCTGGATGAGCCAACTTACATCGCCGAGCGGGGCGAGATTACGATGACCTACCGCGAGGCGTCGGGTGTGCGGCTAGATCTTTCGTCGTCAGGCAGGGGATTGCAGCAGACACTGTTGCTGCTTGCCCACCTCGCGGTGAACCCCGGCTCGGTCCTACTTCTCGACGAGCCGGACGCCCATCTCGAAATCCTGCGGCAACGGCAAATCTACCAGGTGCTCACCGAAGCTGCACGCGAGCAGCGGAGCCAAATCATTGCGGCAAGCCATTCGGAGGTCATCCTCAATGAGGCGGCCGATCGCGATGTCGTGGTGGCCTTCGTCGGCAAGCCGCATCGTATCGACGACCGTGGGAGTCAGCTGCTGAAATCGCTGAAGGAGATCGGCTTCGAACACTATTACCAAGCCGAGCAAGTGGGCTGGGTCCTGTATCTTGAAGGCTCCACCGATCTTGCCATCCTGCGGGCGTTTGCGGACACGCTTGAACACCCGGTGCGCGTCATCCTGGAGCGACCGTTCGTGCATTACATTCAGAACCAGCCGCAGCGGGCGCGCGACCACTTCTATGGCTTGCGTGAAGCGAAGGCAGACTTGGTCGGCTTTCTGCTCTGCGACCGGCTCGACCGCGCGCTGCAGCCGACCCCGGAGCTGCGGGAACAGATGTGGCATCGGCGCGAGATTGAGAATTACCTCTGTCAGCCGGACACGCTCCTGTCGTACGCCGAGTCGTCAAGCGAGGAAGCGGCGGCGGGGCCCCTGTTCAAACGATCTGAGGCGGAGCGGCGACGCCGCGTTATGCAAGAGTGCATCGAGGACTTCGTGCCGCGCGCTGCGCTCCGCGATCATTCGGACACTTGGTGGATGAACACGAAGGCGAGTGACGACTTCCTCGATCGGTTGTTCGTTGCGTTCTTCAAGAAGCTCAGTCTGCCGAATCTGTTGCAGAAGACTGACTACCATGTGCTAGCGCGCTACGTGCCGCGCGTTCAGATCGATCCCGAGGTGAGTCAGGTACTCGACACCATCGTGGATGTGGCGTCACGAGCAAAGCCTGCGGGCGAGATACCGTAACGATGTCGACGTTTCGCTATCGCCCGAGCGGGCGCGTTCGACATTGACTGAGCACTTTCCGGATGGAGTGGTTGTCGCATTACATCGATCTCGGCATCGTTGGGGTCATCTCATCGTTGTTCACGTCCTTTCTGGCCCGTAGGCGGTTCATCTCGGAACGTTGGTGGGAACGCAAGGCCGAGGCGTATACGCGCATTCTCGATGCGCTGGTCCACATGCATCGGTACTACGAAGCGTTGTCGGACGACTACATGGGAGAGGCCAAACTCTCGGAGGAACGGAAGGGAGA
>DASVHW010000107.1 GCA_036382395.1 Candidatus Binatia bacterium
CGGCTCCAGACTCGACGACCCTCGCGGCATAGCACCATAACGACTGCCCGCCAAACGATCCGCCGGGCTCTCCACTCCACGCCCGCCACAATTGAGCCCGCGGGTATAATTCCTCCTTGCCCTTCAGCGTCGCCCCGCAAGACCACTTCGCTCGCGAATAAGGAGGGTGGTAGGGGTGCGTGTCAGGCGGGAGACGGACCTCGCCCAGCGTTCGGAGCGAACGCAGCCTTATATCGCCAAGGCACGCGACGCCGACCGGAGACGGTCTCGGGTTTCGGGGGCCGTAGGCGGGTATGGGTCATCGTTAGACCCCACTCACGCCTTCCTCTCCACTCGCGTTCCAAACAATTGGCCCCCGGGGGGCCAATTCACGCAACACGGCGCAATACGGCGCAACATTCGATGCGACATTCCTCAGTGATTTCAAGCGCCGCTTGGGGTTCAAGTCCCCCTCCTCGCATTCTCCCTTTTGCATTCGGCACGCGCACCTCGACTCGACCGGCATCCGCGGCGACGCCAAGGGGCCGGTGTTCCGGTCGCTCGCCCTTGGGCCGGGGCGACCGCTCTCGAAGCGACCGCTGGCGCAGTCGGAAGCGTGGCGCATGATCCGGCGGCGCGCCAAGGACGCCGGCATCAAGACGAGGATCGGCCGCCACACGTCCCGGGCCACTGGTATCACCGCCTACCTGGAGAACGGCGGCACATTGGAGCACGCGCAGCAGATCGCCGCCCACGAGTCTCCGCGCACGACGAAGCTCTACGACCGGACCACCGACCAGGTCAGTCTCGGCGAGATCGAGCCCATCACCATCTGAGGCCAACCTCCCTGCTCTCGGGGACGATTGACGACTAAACCGTTGTACAGTACTTTAAACATATGTCCAACCCTACCGCGATCGCCCGCTTCACCGGCAACCACCAGGTGAGCATTCCCAAGCCTGTGCGCGACGCCATCGGCCTTGCGCTCGGCGACTTCGTGGAGCTGACCGCCGAGCGCGGCACCATCGTGCTCCGGCCGAAGCAGCTCACCGACAAGCCGATCCCTGAAGCCACGCCCACGGCCGCCGAAGTCCGCGCCCTGAACCGAGTCATCGCCGCTGACAAGCGCGGAGAAACCACGCCTTATGAGCAGTACCGATCCGAGCGCGCCGCCCGGTTGGCTGGTCGTCGTCGACAAGCCCGCCCAAAAGCAGCTCGATAGGTTACCGCCGCGTGACTTCGCCCGCGTCGACGCCGCCCTGCTCTCCATGGCCGCCGACCCGTTCGGTGGCGACCTCGAACGGCTCACCAAGCACGACCGCTATAGCTTCCGCCGCCGCGTCGGTTACTACCGCGATCCTATTCAACGTTGACACGGTCGCGCGTCGTGTCCGAGTCGGCGCCGTCGATCGACGGACCACGACGACGTACCGCAAGCGACGACGGTAGCCAACAATGAAATCTCACCGGCTCAGCTCCACCCGAAAGTGCATTGCGTTCCCAAAGCGAATTCCTGACGACATCTGGCGCGGAGAGTTCGACCACCGGAAGCCGTATCAACAAGATGGGGGCTATCAATTCGTGCACTCTGATCCCCGCTTGCGATCGACCCCAAAGCACTCAGAATTCGGTAAGCCGTGACCCGTTGCCATCCGGGTCCTTGAACCCGGCGACGTGCTGGATTCGTCGCGAGCCGGTAATCACGCAACGCGATGAACTCCAGGGGTGTGATGCAACTGCGCCACTCACAGCGGGGTTAACGTGGGATGCCGTAGGGTTATGACTACTTCCGGCGACCGACTCCTATGCAAGCAGGAGTGTCAACGCAACACATGCTGTACGCCAAGTCGTTCGCTGTGGTATGAGGGCGAGCAGAATGGACGCTCCAGATGGAAGACCATCGACCGTTCGCGGTGGCTATCAAAATCGAACGGCTGGCGAGCCCGGCTGTGCTTCGGTCCCGTGCGAATGTTGTGAAGAGTGTACGAACGCTGCTGACGCTTTTCTTGCTGACTTTTGGTGCGGCATTGCAAGCGACCGCTGGCGCGGCTTGGTGGTTCCATTGATACGCCTACAGTAATTGAAAGTTAGGTCCACAAGGAGCAAATCAATGCGAAATGATCGACCACTTGTCAAACGATATTTGAGCCAAAACGCTATACGGAAATTGCATATCGGCTGCGGTGGCAACGTTCTCGACGGGTGGCTTAATGCAGACTACGACCCGCATTCGGAGACTATTCTGCGCTTAGACGCGGCTCATCAGTTCCCTCTTGATAACGACACGTTCGATTACGTATTTAGTGAGCATGTGATCGAGCACATACCATACTCCCAGGGCGTACTGATGTTGGCTGAATGTTTTCGTATTCTAAGAGAACATGGAACAATTAGAATATCGACACCAGATTTATCATTCCTAATCGACCTCCATAAGGGCAAGAAATCACATTTGCAGAAACGCTATGTCAAATGGGCTACAGATAACTTCATAAAAGGTGCACCTTATTACGATGATGCGTTCGTTATTAACAATTTCGTACGAGATTGGGGGCACCTGTTCATTTACGACGAGAAGACGCTGCGCTCGTCCTTAAACAAAGCCGGGTTTACAAGAGTTACGAGATGCGATCTTAGCCAGAGCAGGGACGCGGCATTAAGGAATTTGGAAAACGAAAAGCGAATGCCCAAGGGATTCTTGAGGCTAGAGACCTTCACGTTAGAAGGAAGAAAAGTAGTGGGCAAGCTAAGCAAGCGCTCCGCCTGACGGCTATTCCGCTGCGCTTCATGGCTGACGGTGAGCTTAATCGTTTGTCTACAGGCGGCTGGGCAAATCCCGCCGAATGGCAATCCTTTTGGACATATGACACTTCGCTCGTAAACCGTGGGGGACTGCAGCAAGGGACACCGTGACAAGATGAGCGTCCCCGATTTCCAGACTCTCATGCTCCCGCTCCTGCAGCTTGCCTCGGATGGTAAAGAGCACTCCATCGCGGAGGCGAGAGAATCGCTTGCAGCACAGTTTCATCTGACGGAACAGGAGCGGGCGGAACTTCTGCCAAGTGGACGACAGGCGAGATTTGATAATCGGGTCGCCTGGGCGAAATCGTTCCTGCAGCAGGCGGGTGTGCTCACGGCACCGCGTCGTGGGCACTTCCAGATCTCCGATCGGGGGCGGCAGCTCCTCCAAGAGAATCAGCCACAGATCAACATCAAGGCACTTGAGCGTTACCCCGAGTTCGTGGAGTTCCGTTCGTCGAGTCGCAAGAAGGAAACTGAAGATGGTGAAATCGAGAGCGGCGCAGCGGAACACGAGACGCCCGAGGAGTTGCTTGAATCCGCCCACAGCGCATCAGAAGTGAACTGGCAGCGGACCTCCTGAGCCGGGTAAAAAACAGTTCGCCACAGTTCTTCGAACGACTCGTGGTGGGGCTGTTGGTGAACATGGGCTACGGCGGGTCCGGGAAGGAGGGGGTGAAGCAATTCGGCGGCGCGTGACTGCTTGGGGTTCGGGCGCGTGATCATTTCGAAGGTCGCCGCTGCGCCGTCAGTGCCAGGAGCGCGACAGGTGTTGCGCACGATGGTGGTGAGTTCGCCGAGCAGCGTTCGAAAGCTGTGCACGACACTGCCGTCCGCGAGCCGCCGGGAATGGACCTTGTCGAGCGCCTTCTCGTATCGCGTCGCCGGCGCGACGGGGTCGCGCGTCTGCTTGGCTTGCTGGTCCTCGTCACAGAACAGCAACGGCAGCCAGGCGTCGATCATGTGCCACTGCACATAGTAGGCCAGCATACACAGGAAGATGTGCGCGCGCACGCGATCCTCGGTGCGGTGATGAATGGGCCGTACCTTCAGATCGATGGTCTTGTAGCACCGAAACGCCCGCTCCACGTTGCTCAGTTGCTTGTAGCTGCGGACCGCATCCTGCGCCGACATCGTGCGCGCCGCCAGGCTCGTGCGAATGACGTAGATCCCGTCCAGCGTCGCCTCGCGCCGCACGTTCTCCTCGTCGATCCGATAGCGAAACTCGTTGGCGCCAATCTCGAGCACGAAGTGCTTGGCGACCTTGTACTTGTTGACCACCTTGCCCACGCGGATGCCGATGGCGTCCTGGCCCTTGAGCCGTCCGCGCTTGACCATGCCGCACACGATGTCGAGTTCGCGCACGGTGGCGGCGAGCAACGATTGCCGCGTGTACGCGCGCGACTTGGCCAGCTCCGGATTGCGGCAGGCCACCAGGCGTTCGCCGGGATAGTCCTGGTGCGTCAGCTCGAAGAGATTGCGCTGGTCGAACAGCCCGAGCTGGACATGCCCTGGCTCGACCAATTCGCGGATCGCCGCGCTACGTAACGCCGTGATCCACTGCATACCGTCGACCTCGCGTAGCGCGTCGATCCGTTTTTGCGAGATCATGCCGCGGTCGCCGACCAGGACCAGCGAGTGCAGGCCAAACTTCTCGCGTAGCTTGTCCACCTGCCCGAGCACCGTGGTGGAGTCCGCGGTGTTGCCCTTGAAGACGGACACCGACACCGGAATCCCCGCCGCGTTGGTGAGCAGTCCGTAGTTCACCTGCAACTTGCCGCGTTTGCCGTCACGGTCATGCCCACGTGCGGCCAGCGGACAGCTCAGGCCCTCGAAGTAGCTCGAGGTCAGGTCGTAGAGCACGAGGGCATCGTCCTTGAGGTGGCGCACCGCCAGTTTCTTCTCGATGACGCCCTGGCGCTCCAGCAACCAGTCCATGGCCGCGTAGCAGTCGTCCTCGGTGGCATCGTCCAGGCCCAGGAGGGCGGGCAGCGTCGTGGTGCTCCACCAGCGTGTCGCGGCCAGCTTGCTGCGGGGGGCCAGGATGCGCGCCCCGACCATGGCCATCACCCGGTCGCGTTCGCGCCAGTGCCGCGAGGCAATCAGCGTCTCAAACCCCAGCCGTTTCATCGTCGTGAGCACGGCCTCGACGTGCCCGTGATGCCGCGAGGCGATGACCTCGAAGCGCTCCTGCACGGCACACAGTTGTTCGCCGCGCAGGCCGCGGCGGATCAGTTCGACGACCGCATCGGACAGGTGCGAGAGGTTGGCGAGGGTTTCGTTGCGGACCTTCGTGCCCTCCCGGTAGCTGCGACGCAGCAGGTGGGTCTGGTAGACCTTGCCGTTGTAGCGTCGTCGAGTAGTGACGACATGTACCACCGTGCCGCGTCTTGTCACACCCGACTCATACCGTAATCTGTGTGGCTAGTCAAGCGCTTTTAGTGACTACATTGTGCACGCCGAAACCCTGCCTCCTGGACGCGAAACCCTTGTCCAACTCGCACTATTGGTGACGCCTCAGCGAAAAAGTGGCGGGAACTTCAGCCTAACCCAACTGGGCGACTCGGGACATGGTCGACGTACACCGTCTCTCCCTTGACCCCTTGAACGTAAAGCGCGCCCCGACAATCTGCCAGTTCACTGCCAGAGCCCCTGACCGCCCTACTTCCATCCACGCGGGTTGGCAAAGAAGTCGCGCTCCCAGTCTTCGATGAACCTGAGTGCGCGCTTGCGCTCGTCTGGGTGGCGGTCGGCGACGTTGTACGATTCGCCCGGATCGATTCGCAAGTCGTACAGCATGGGGAAATCCGACAGCAGATGAATCGTCCGACCTGTCTTCGGGTCCGTGTAGGTGTATCCCTGCGCCCGCTTTCCGGTGAGCGTGCTCGGCTTGTCGAACGGCACCGGCCAGTAATAGCGGTTGACGTAGCGGTAGTACTTCCAGGGCCCCGAGCGCACGCCGTCGATCACCTTGTCGTGGAAGAAGAACAGGGCATCGTGGGGACTGGCGGTTACGCGTCCCGTCATCAAATCCCAGATGTCGCGTCCATCGATGATGCGATCCGCCGGCAGGTCCAGCCCGGCCAGCCCGAGCAACGTCGGGAAGAAATCGATGTTCATCGCGGCGGCGTCCACCCGCGCGCCCGCGGGCAACGTGCCCGGCCAGGAGGCGATCATCGGCACGCGCCGCCCGCCCTCGAATGGCATTCCCTTGCGGCCCCGCAACCCCTGCGTGCTGCCGTCGAACCAGGCGCCGTTGTCGCTGGTGAACACGACCAAAGTGTTCTCGCGCAGGCCGCGCGATTCCAACGCCTTGATGATCTCGCCGACGCTGCCGTCCAGTTCCTCGGTGGCGTCGCCGAAGGGTCCCGCAGCCGACTTGCCCTTGAAATCCTTGGACGGGAAGAAGGGAACATGCACGTCCTTTTCGGCGACGTAGAGGAAGAAGGGCCTGTCCTTGTTGGCCTCGATGAACTGGATCGCAGCCTTGGTGAAATCCGCCGTCAGGTGCTCCTGATCCAGGCCGACGTGACTTGCTCTTCGTTGCGCCAGTAGGCGACCGGGAACTCGTCGTTGGAGTGGGGAATCCCCTCGTAGAAATCGAAACCGTGTCGCGTCGGGAGGTATTTCCGATCGTGAGAGTAATCGCCCAGATGCCATTTGCCCACCATGCCGGTGCTGTAGCCGGCGACCTTCAGCGCTTCGGCAATGGTAATCTCGGAGTCCGGCAGGCCATTGACGAATGAATCGTGGAAGTCCGACATGCCCAACCGCGTCGCGATTCTCGTGAGCGCGAGATTGACGCGGTGCGCGAATGAAATTTCGCTGGCAAAGAATAAGTGTGAGACTATAGACCCGGCCCTCTGCTTCGGCTCCCCGATCACCCGCGCCGCCGGCGTCTCCCTGATCGGCGTCCGCCGTCGTCGCGGTCGCGGCCGGGGGTCTCTGGTGCGCCGGGCTTCGGTCCAGATTGGGGCGTGCTGCGCGCCGGTCCTGTCGCCGGCCGGGCGGCGCGGCGTTCGACATTACCTCTGGCGCGCTCCCGTTCCCCGGCTTTGCGGCTGCGGATGGCTGCGATGCGCTCGGTCAACGGGACCTCGAGGCGGGCCGCTGGCCGCGCGTTGTAATCGAAGTCGGGGACGGTGACGCGCGGTAACCGCTTGCCGATCGCGCGCTCGATCTGATCCAGGTCCCCCTGCTCTTGCGGCGAGACAAACGTGAACGCGTCGCCGGTGGCCTCGGCGCGCGCGGTGCGGCCGACGCGATGGATGTAGTCATCGGGCACCGGCGGCACATCAAAGTTCACGACGTGGCCAAGTTCCTCCACGTCGATGCCGCGGGCGGCGATGTCGGTGGCGACGAGGACGCGGTACTTCCCCGCCTTGAACCCGGCGAGCGCCGCGGTGCGTTGCGGCTGCGAGCGGTTGCCGTGGATGCGCTCGGCCTTGATGCCGTGGCGGACCAAGTGTTCGGCCAGCCGGTTGGCGCGGTGCTTGGTGCGGGTGAAGACCAGTGCGTCGCGCATCTCGCCGCGTTCGAGGAGCGTGACCAACAGCGCCGCCTTGAGCTCCTGCGCGACCGGATACACCGCCTGCGTGATGCCCACTGCCGGCGCCGCCTGACGCCCGAGGTTGACGGTGGCCGGGTTGTGCAGCATCTCCTGTGCGAGTGTGGCGATCGGCGCCGGCATGGTGGCGCTGAAGAAGAGCGTCTGCCGGCGTGCCGGCACGTGGCGCAGAATGCGGCGGATGTCCGGGAGGAAGCCCATGTCGAGCATGCGGTCGGCCTCGTCGAGCACCAGATGCTCGAGCCCGCTGAGCTTCGCATACGGCGCCCGGAAGTGATCGAGGAGCCGGCCGGGCGTGGCGATGAGCACGTCCACCCCACTGCGGAAGGCGTGCTCCTGCGGCGCCATCGCGATGCCGCCGTAGACGGCGGCGGCGGTGATCGGCGTGTGCACCGC